>NZ_JAUBTN010000003.1:0-115877 GCF_036705055.1 Microcoleus sp. CZ3-B2
AATCCCTCCGCTTCGCTCCGCCCAATCCCTCCGCTTCGCTCCGCCCAATCCCTCCGCTTCGCTCCGCCCAATGCCCTATCCCGGATAGTACCTCCTATGAGAGCTTGAAAAGCTATATATGTTAATCATCAACTATCCGAAATTAGCCGTAATTCCCGCAACATTTTTTCTCGCTCGCTCGCAATTTTCATAGCAGTTTCCCAAGTAAAAGTAAAAGACTGAAAAGAATCAGAATCAATCCGATCTTCATCCAAATCCAAAATCACCTGCTTAAAAATATCAAATAACTGCTCTTGCAATAAATCAATTTCATTCACTGTTTGCGCTAGACGAATTTGTTGGATCAAACTTAAAATATCCAGATTAAATTTATCAGCCCGATTTTTTTGTTTCTGCAAAAAGCGCGATCGCAACTGCCAAATCCAAGAAGCCAAAAGAGTGCCGAGCGACAAAAACAAACCGATAGCATCAGAATTAGCAGCAACAAAATCTGGTTTTTCGCGATCGTAATAAGCCTGAGCGCCCTCATGCACGGGCCAAGCCAAACTCCCGTTTTCTCCCGGCTGATTAATCATTGCCGCCAGGGAATCAGCCGCCACCAAATTGCGGCGGTACTCAAACAAAATGCGCGTAATTTCCCGCACGACTTCCGGATCGACATCCTCCCGGGCCAACAGAGTAGCGTGTACTCCTACAGTCCCCAAATCTGCATCGGGAACAGCCGGAGCGGCTTTGTAAGTACCCTTCGGAATAATATCGGCTTCCAAATAAGGCAACTTAATTTTCATGGCAGCTCCTTGGTCGATCTGCACCAACTTACCCTGCGTATTTTTTAGCAAATCGCTAACCAAATCGCTCCCAGGAGGCAGTACCCGAAAAATAGCATCAACCTCCCCCTTACTAAATAATTTAGTAGCCTCCGTCCAATTAGTTGCAGTATAAATAAAATCTGTTTCTGGCAAGCCATAATGTTCGCTCATCAAGAAAAAAGAACTGTAAGAACCACTTTTTTTGTCCATCAGGGCAATATGTTTTCCTTTCAGATCGCCAACAGTCTGAATGCCAGATTTTTCAGAAACAATTAAGTGAAAAACTTCCTTAAATAGTGAAGCAATTACTCTCGCCGAAGGCACAGCCTCTGTATTGTTCTGTACGATCGCTAACTGAGCCTCATTCGCCTCAAGTTTGTTCATGTTTTCTTGGGCACCTTGAGTTTCAATAACTTGAATGTGGATGCGCGGATTTTGTTGACTAACTAACTCAGCAATTGCCTGCCCAAAAGGGTAATAATTACCTGCTTTTATACCAGTCGCTAACGTTAATTCATAGATTTGGTCTTTGTCTCGGTGAAGCTTCCAGCCGAAGGACCCAATCAGGACAAAGCTTAGTAGAGCCAAGGTCAGCACAAATTTATTTTGCATTGATGTTGAGACTCGATCGATAATGGCAAAATTAAAAGTATTGTAGTTTAAAATATAATCCCAATTTCCCATCATCAATTCTAAATTCCCCATGTTACTATCCCTCAGAATAGAAAACTTTGCCCTAATTGACCGCCTGGATCTAGACTTTGGCCCGAGTTTGAACGTATTTACAGGGGAAACCGGCGCAGGAAAATCGATTATCCTAGATGCGATCGATGCAGTTTTGGGCGGGAAAGTCGATCGCCGATCGATTCGCACCGGAGCAACACGGGCAATATTGGAGGCTACCTTTGAATTGGACTCATCCTCCGCAAAATGGCTGGGCGAACAAGAAATCGAACCGATAGACGGAAATTTAGCCGTTTGCAGCCGGGAAATTAACGCATCTAGCGGTGCTCTGCGTAGCCGATCGCGTTTGAACGGAATTCTCGTCAACCGCCAGTTAATGGAGCAACTGCGCGATCGACTCGTCGAAATTACCGCCCAAGGCCAAACCGTCCACCTCGGACAAGAAACCCTCCAGCGAGAATGGCTAGACTTGTACGGCGGCAAAAAACTCACTGAAGCTCGATCGACAATTACCAAAGCCTGGATTGAAGCCAGCACCGCCAAAACAGCCCTCAAGCACAGGCGTCAGTCAGAACAGCAGCGCCTGCAAAGACTCGATTTATTGCAATACCAAGTCCGAGAACTCAGCGAAGCCAACATCGAAGACAGCGAGGAACTCGCACACCTAGAACAAGAATCAATCCGCCTCGGCCACATCGTCGAATTGCAGCAGCAAAGTTACAAAGTTCACCAAGCCCTTTACCAAAACGACGGCGACACCGCCTCAGCCGCCGACTTGTTGAGCAAAGCCGAAGTAATTTTAAGCGACATGGCCGTTTACGATGTGCAGTTGCAACCAATCCTAGAAATGGTCAGCGATGCTTTAGCTCAAGCCACAGAAGCCAGCAGGCAAATTAGCAGCTACGGCGAACAATTAGAAGCCGATCCCGAAAGACTCGAAGAAGTAGAAGACAGAATTCGCGAACTCAAACAAATTTGCCGCAAATACGGGCCGCTCAAAGAAGCGATCGCCTACTACCAAGGCATCCAAAACGAACTAAACGAACTTTTAGAAGGAGGCGAGTCAATGGAAGCCTTAGAACTCGCATATCAGACCGCTTTAGACCAATTAAAAGAGGCTTGCAGCCACCTGACAATCCTGCGGTGCGAAGCAGCTCTCAAACTTGAAACGCACCTTGTCGGGGAACTCAAGCCCTTAGCAATGGAAAAAGTACAATTTCAAGTCGCAATCTCGCCTTGTAGCCCAACCGCCAGCGGTGCAGACCAAATCGCCTTTTGTTTCAGCCCCAATCCGGGGGAACCGCTACAACCGTTAGGGGCGATCGCCTCCGGCGGAGAAATGAGCCGCTTTCTACTCGCCATCAAAGCCTGTTTTTCCCAAATCGAAAGCGCTGGAACCCTAATTTTTGACGAAATCGACGCCGGAGTTTCCGGGAGAGTCGCCGGCGCGATCGCCAAAAAACTCCACCAACTCTCCGACAAACACCAAGTTTTGTGCGTCACCCACCAGCCGCTGATCGCCGCGATGGCCGATTGTCATTTTCGCGTCAACAAAATGACGATCGCAGCAGAACAAAATATCGACGAAGCAGCCAACTCCAACTCCCAACTGGGCGAACGTACTGTAGTCAGAGTTGTGGGCCTCAACAGTCAGCAGCGCCGCGAAGAACTCGCCCAACTCGCCAGCGGTCGATCGGCCACAGAGGCGATCGCCTTCGCCGAATCCCTACTTGTCGAAGCCGCCGGATTGCGCCAAATTCAGTCCGCCAAACCCTGAAAGCACACTTGAGCCGATCGAGGGGTCAAAATGCGGAGTTTTTTTCATACCGGAGGTTACACTAAAAATGGCAACCGCAAATTTTACAAGAAAAAGCTGAAAGCCGCGCGACTTTGTTCCCGGCTCCAAGCTTCTAGCAGCAAAATTGACAGAAATTTTAGGTAAAAACCACAATTGTGTAGAGAAGGGCACACATCACTAGCAACTGCTGGTGTCACAATTGCGGCTATTCCCGCAATGTCCTCCCTCTTTCAGCAATCCCTCGCGCGGAGGGCCTTGATGTTGCAGCAGGCGATCGGATTGGCGATCGGCTGACACAACCTACTTAAACCAGGCACGCACAGTGTCAAAATCACTTAATAAATCATTTAAACAAATTTCGCGTTCTCTCAAACAAAGTAAAGTAATGCCACAGTCTCTTTACCGTCCTACCCGCAGTCCACCAGGAAAGCTCACTCAACTTCTCTTGCTCTGTGCTCGCACTTCTGTAAACTGGGAAATAGTTTTACGCATACTTGAGTATTGCGCCACCCGTGACCAAATCCAGAAACGGATACCCAGCCCCCGCCCCGCCCTCGTGGAGAGTTCGCAATTTTAGACTTTTGTTAAACCTCTGATGATTCATCTGCTGCAAGTAAATCTAAAATCTAAAACTTGTACACTCGCGAAGCCGAAGTACCTAAAACTTGTACGATCGCGAAGTCGAAAAATCTAAAATCTACCCGTGACTCAATCCATAACCAGATACCCTGCCCCCGCAAGGCATTCGTGGAGAGATCGCAATTTTAGAATTTTGTTCGAGTTCTAGTGATTCACCTGCTGCAAGTAAATCTAAAATCTAAAATCTAAAATCTAAAATCGACTTACCCACTAATAAAGTTGCCCGCTATTCTAGCTTAAAGACTAACCCTTACACTTAAGCTTCTCTGTAAAGGTCTATGAATCCTTCTGCATCTTCCACCAATTATTCTTCTGGCGACGTGATAGATGTCGCTGTTATCGGCGGTGACAATCACCATCAGGAATGCTATTCTCCCCCTCCCTCTTCTCCTCCCTCTTCTCCTCCCTCTTCTCCTCCCTCTTCCCCTCCCTCTTCCCCTCCTGCGGCATCTCCCTCTAGCAGTGCATTGATCGCGACCCAGGCAAATTTTTCCGACATTCTCGCCCTCCTAAACAAGCAAAGTTTCACAGTAGTAGTTAAGGAAGTAGAAGACAAACTTAAAATTGTCAATCAAACCTTGGGGATGCTCGACAATATCCTTGAGAGCGAGGGATTTGATGCCATACTCAACGAGATGTTGCAGTCGATTACCCGCAAAACAGGAGAATTGCTCAATGCCGATCGCAGCACGATATTTTTATTAGATGATGAAAAAAATGAACTCTGGGCGATCGTCGCTAAAGACGAAAATGGTAAAAACCTAGAAATCAGAGTTCCCGCCCACGTAGGTATTGCCGGAGAAGTAGCCACAGACAGAAAAGTGGTTAACATTCCTTACGATTTTTATAACGACGAACGATCGGCTAACGCCAAAAAAACTGATGAAAAAACGGGCTACCGCACTTATACAATGCTGGCAATGCCCCTCATCAATGAAGTAACAAATGAGTTAGTAGCAGTCGTTCAACTGATTAATAAACTCAAACCGAACCACGAAAATTACCATACTTTTGACGAACAAATCGACAGGACAGGATTTACAGAAGAAGACGAACAAGTTTTTAAAGAATTTGCTCCCTCAATTCGCCTAATCCTAGAATCTTCTAAATCTTTCTACGCAGCCACTCAGAGACAGCGGGCGGCCACGGCGCTGATGAAAGCCGTAAACGCTCTTTCTAAGAGCAGTCTAGACTTAGAAGATACCCTAAAAAGGGTGATGGATCAGGCTCAAGAACTCATGAATGCCGATCGCAGCACCCTCTGGCTGATCGACGAAGACAAAGACGAACTGTGGACAAAAATCCCGATCGCCGGCAACCTGAAAGAAATTCGCATACCCAGAACCGCCGGTTTTGCAGGCCAAGTCGCCCAATCCAGCCAACCCCTGCTGATTCCCTTTGACGTGTACGACGATCCCCGCGCCGCCACCTCCAAAGAAGTCGATCAAAAATCCGGCTACCGCACTTGCAGTATGCTGTGTATGCCAGTATTTAACTCCGACAAAAAATTGATTGGAGTTACGCAGTTAGTCAACAAAAAACGACAAGGAGAATTCCCTCCCTACAACCCGACAGATTGGCCGCACGCCCCCGAACAGTGGAAAGCGAGTTTCAATCGCAACGACATGGAATTTATGGAGGCGTTTAACATCCAAGCCGGAGTCGCCCTGCAAAACGCCAAACTGTTTGCCGAAGTCAAACAGCAAGAACAAAGACAAAAAGATATGCTAAACGCCCTGACTAACGGCGTGATATCTACAGATAAAAAAGGCAATATAGTAGCGACAAATCCTAGTGCCAAAAAATTACTCGGCGTCAGCGATGCCGCGTTAGCCGAAGGCAAATCTTTGCGCGAGTTAATTAAGTTAGAAAAAGGCGATTTTCCCAAGTGGTTCGATGCATCTTTGAAGCCAGAAGACGATAACGATCGCCAGCAGTATTACCCGGATCAAATTTTGCTCTCCTTTGAAGGAGAAGCGCAGAGTATCAATCTCTCGATTAATTCAATGACCGACGCTACCGACCCCAACAAGGTCAACGGCGCGTTAGTCGTCATGGAAGATATTAGCAGCGCCAAACAAGTCAAAAACTTGATGTACCGTTACATGACTCCAGAAGTAGCCGAAGCGCTGTTAGCTTCAGGGGATACAGGATTGGGCGGCAAGCGCAAAAAGGTTTCGGTGCTGTTCTCAGACATTCGCAGCTATACCACACTTACGGAAAAATTGCAAGCCGAAGAAGTGGTAGTCATGCTCAACAAATATTTTGAAGTGATGGTAGATGTCGTATTCGAGTACGGAGGCACTCTCGACAAATACATCGGCGACGCTCTGATGGCAGTTTTTGGCTCTCCAGCGCCCCTGGAGGATCATGCTTGGTGCGCGATGCAAACCGCCGTGAAAATGCGGGCAAAACTCGACGAGTTCAATGCCGATCGCACGGCACACGGTGAATTGCCCATCAGTATCGGTATGGGCGTGCATTCCGACGAAGTTGTCAGCGGCAACATTGGCAGTAGCAAACGCATGGAATTGACTTCGATCGGAGACGGCGTAAACCTCGCCTCTCGATTAGAAGGTGCAAGCAAGCAGTACGGCACCGACTTGATTATCAGCGACAATACTTACAAAGATTATAAAGATCGGCTCTACGTGCGAGAACTCGACTTTATTACAGTCAAAGGTAAAAGCGAACCCGTCATCGTTTACGAACTTGTCGGCATCCGCGAAGGATGCTCCCCCGTTGGCAAACCCCTGACAGAAAAACAGGAAAAAATTGTAGAACACTACAACAATGCCCGCGAATATTACAAGATACCAGTCACTCAAATACTCTCCGAGAATGAAGTTAAAAACATCTTAGATAATGTGGGGGAAATGCCGGAAGCAGAGATTAAAAAACTGTCCTACAATGTCGAGCAACAGTTGGAACAGGAACTAAAACAACTGTTATATCAAGTCAAAAAACTGTCAGATTACAATCCCAAAAATCTGTCGCAAGCCGACAAACTTATCGTGCTGTTGCAGCCAGAAATTGAACTGCTGAAATTGGAGGGACTCAAAAATCTGTCGGAAGACGAAGCAAGAATGCTGATCCAAGCAAAAATCAAGCCGCTTTCAGTCGAGGAGATTCAATCCTTGCAAGAGGGTGAAGTCAAAAAAGTGTTGGAAGCAGACATCTTAGAACCGTCAAATCCCCAAATTAAGAGGCTCAAACCCGCACAAATCAGGCAACTATTGCAGGCGAAAATTAAAAGTCGAGCCTCTGCAACAGTTGCAGAAATGTTAGATGAGGAATTTCCAAATCTCGGACTCGATCAAGTGAAAAAAGTGTTGAGCGAGTTTAAGAAAGCCTTGGAACCAAAAGCCAAGCAAGCTTTTAGAGACGCGGAACGCGAATTTAACCTCGTTCTGGAAGTTGACCCCAAAAACAAGGCAGCTAAATTGCACGTCGATCGCTGTAAATTATTTCAGCACAGGTTTTCGGACGTACTAAACTGGGACGGGGTGTGGAATCTCACAGAAAAATAGCAGCGGCGCTTGGGCTGGGATAGGGGGCGATCGCGATCGGGAGTACGCCCGCCCTTCCATCCCACCAGTTAACCTGAATATCGTGTTAGAGCAATTTTAAATAAGCTCCAACGGGTATTATTGTTAAATAAGCCGACTTCAACTCGCTTGCCTCGATGCAGCCCGATGCCCGCGTTTGGCGCTACCTGCTGCAACAAACAAAGCTGTTCTACCGTAGGAAGAGCTTAAAAAATAGTTAGGACTTGCGCCAGCATTGCCCAGTTTCTGAGAAAAATTTGGGCCAAAGGCGACAAAATATCCGCTCAGCAACCGGGTTTTTGACTGGGTGCCCGAAAGTCTTAATAGCGTTGGCAGATCCTAAAATCAACTTGCTTTCATCAATAAATCAACGTTCTAGTCTTAGATATAGAAAACTACTAGCATTAGTTATGGATAATTGGAATTCGCAATCGGGAGATATTGAGTCGGTAGAGCAGATTTACCAACTATTGCTAGAGATTGCTCGCAGCTCACTGTCAGATATCCCCAGAATCCCCGAAAACATTACTCTAAAGTCTCTTCCCCTGCTCCAACAATTACAAAGCATTCAGCAAAGGCCCCAGGAACAAGCATTTAAATCTGATTATTTTTCAGTAAACGACCTCGAATGGGTGGCTCAAGTCCGCCAACTGCTCGAAGAACTGATCGGCGAGTCTTTGTCGGAACGACCCAAAATGCCGGAAAACATGGCGGGTAGAGCTTTGAGTCTGGCAGATAAGGCACAAAGTATCAAAGAAACAATTGAAGAAAAGGCAGCCTGCGGCCCCACAGAGGAAGATGAGAGTTCCTTGGAGCCTCCAGACGTGCTGCTGAATCTCTTGCACCAGAGTTTAAAAACTCAGCGCGCCAAAAGCTACAAACCCGATGCTCCCGAATGGCAGCAAGTCTTGAGCCTGCTAGATGTAGTGAAGTCAATTTACAAGCAAATTCAAAGTTAAATTCAAGCTTAACTCAGGCCGGTCTTTATGGTGCGCGATCGCTAGCTATTAAAGGCGGTTGCTCTTTGAGAGAATTTTTTTTGCTGTAGCCCGAACATTTCAGATTATTGCCTTTTTGTCAACTAAACTAGGTTTAATCGGTTCTAGGGCAAGCAGAGCATGAGCGGACAAAACATCGGGGATTTGTCAGGAGAAATATTAGCCGATCGCTATCAGTGCGATCGGCGACTCGGCAAGCAAGCAGGAAGGCAAACCTTACTCGCCCGCGACTTAAAAACCCAACAGCAAGTAGTAGTCAAACTGCTCTCATTCAGCAGCGATTTTAACTGGGAAGACTTAAAACTGTTCCAGCGAGAAGTCGAAACCTTAAAATCCCTATCCCATGTCGCAATTCCCCAATATCTAGACTCCTTTGAAATCGACACCCCCAACCGCAAAGGATTCGCCCTAGTTCAGACTTACATCGAAGCCAAATCCCTACAAGAATATCTTTCAGACGGGCGCACCTTCAGCGAAACTGAAGTCAAACAATTAGCTACAGCATTACTAGACATCCTCGCCTACCTGCACCAGCGACAGCCTCCGGTGATTCACCGGGACATTAAACCCAGCAATATTTTGCTCAAAAATCGATCGGGAAACAGCGTCGGCGAAGTTTACCTAGTCGATTTTGGTGCAGTTCAAACCCTAGCCACACAACAGGGAAAAACAGTCACCGTTGTCGGAACCTACGGCTATATGCCGCCAGAGCAATTTGGCGGGAGAGCAGTTCCCGCTTCCGACTTGTACAGCTTGGGAGCAACATTAATCGCCTTAATTACCAAGCAGCATCCAGCCGATTTGCCGCAAAAAGATTTGCAGCTCGAATTTGAGCAAATTACCCAACTGAGTCCCAGTTTTACCAATTGGCTGAAGTGGATGACAAATCCGAGTTTAGAGCGCCGTCCCGCCTCAGTTCAGATCGCAAAAGAAGTTCTAGAAAAACCACAGCAAATCAATAAATATTCCCTGCCATTGAGACAGGGAAAAACTGTGAGTACCGGCAAATTGTTCTGGAATGCGATTTGGCGCAGCACTTTGACAGGAACTCTAGCTGTAGGATCTTATCTAGCAGCTAGTGTGATATTTATGTCTATTTTTAGTTCGATTAATCAGAATTCATTCGATGAGATAATTATGTTTTTTCCAAGTCTGGTTTTTTTTATCGGCTTGCTTCCGGGATTAGGGAACGGCATCATTGTAGGAATCGTGACGCGCTTGTGGTTTTTCCCCCTAACTAATCCCAAACTTCACCGACAAGTTTTAAATGCAATTAGTATCGTCTGTATTTCGACATACTTCGTCTTGGCGCAGATGAGACGAACTTCGAGTTGGGGGGATACTATTTTATGGGCGCTTGTAACCTGTATAATGCCAATATTGTTAATGCAGGCAAGTAACAAGTATTTTTCCCAGTGGTATAAACAAGAAAGTCAACTGTAATTTAAAATTTATATAAAGTAGGTTGGGTAGACCTTCGACGGAGTTTATCCTGAGCGTAGCCGAAGAGTTCAGAAACCGGGATAGCGAACCCTACGCTTCGCTCCGCCCAACACTCTATTTTAAATAAAAAGTTGGGTTTCGCAACCTCAACCCAACCTACATATTTTGGCTTTAACTAAAGTTAACATTAAGGTGAAAAATATGACGGCAAAAGTATTAGCAGAACGCTACGAAGTGCAGCGGCAACTTGGCAAACAAACAGGCCGCCAAACTTTGCTGGCTCGCGATCTTCAAACTCAAGAATTAGTTGTCATCAAACAGCTATTCCTCGGCAGCGATTTTGAATGGCAAGACCTCAAGCTATTTGAACGGGAAGCGGAAACTTTAAAAGCACTTTCTCACTCAGCAATTCCTCGCTACCTCGACTACCTGGAAATTGACGAACCAGACAACAAAGGATTTGCCCTGGTACAGACTTATGTAGAGGGGAAAAATTTGGAAGACCATTTGCGTTCCGGGCGTACTTTTAGCGAAAGCGAGGTGAAACAATTAGCTAAATCGCTGTTAGAAATTTTGATTTATTTGCACGAGCAAAATCTGCCTGTTATTCACCGCGATCTTAAACCCAGCAATATTTTACTGCACAGCAGATCCGGTCACTCGGTGGGACAAGTTTATTTAATTGATTTCGGTTCGGTGCAGAACCAAGCTGCAAAATTTGGCGGCACAATTACAGTCGTGGGAACTTACGGATATATGGCACCAGAACAATTTGGCGGGCGATCGGTTCCGGCTTCTGACCTCTACGGTTTAGGCGCAACTTTAATTTATTTGGTAACGGGTTTGCATCCTACGGAACTGCCGCAGCAGGATTTGAGAATTCAATTTGCCGATCGCGCAGCGCATCTCAACCCAGATGTAATAGATTGGCTGGAGTGGATGACAGAACCTAGTTTGGACAAACGGTTATCTTCGGCTGAGGAAGCATTGCGATCGCTCAAAAATCCCCGCCCGACCGACAAAATTATGGCATTGCAGCCGCAATGCAGCGATATTAAACTGACACAAACTTCGGAGTTGATAAAAATTATAATTCCACCGCAGGGAGTCGGTTTTGGTTTAATTGCCATCTTTGCGGGTTGGATTCCTGCGAATCTCAAATTATTGCTAGAGTTTGTTGATGGGCGGACATATCCGGTACTTAATCTAATATCAATAATTTGGTTGGTTACGGTACTAGCAATGTTTATATGTGCGCTATTTAGGGAATCGTGTCTGAGAATCGATCGCCAGAAAATCTCCTATACCAGCCATCTGCTAGGGTTGAAATGGAATAATTCCATGCCAATCCCCAGACAGGACATTTGTCAATTGGAAATTGAAGAAATTGGAGACAAAGCTTCTCAGATGATTGTTCGAGCCGGCAACCAAAAATATCGACTGGGAGTGAAGCAGGGACTAAGTAAATCAGAAATCGAGTGGTTAGCAACAGAAGTAAGCCAGTGGTTGGGATTGAAAATTATAAGAACTTTGACAGACGGTAAAAAAAAGATATCGATGTGAAAATATCTCCTTCGCCCAAACAAACCATTCCCCTCTTAAACTGTGGGATGAGCGTCCCGCCCGTCCACTCTATTTTTTGTGGAATGGGCGTCCCGCCCGTCCGCTGTATCTTCTCGCCCTCCGGCCACATTCTCTCAATCTGGTGCAGCATCGCTCCCGATCGCCCGTAAAATGCTATCAAAGGGATTTGGCAAATAGCCCTCATCCCCGATCGTCTGTTAACTTGGAGGATATTATTGTGGACTTATCGCTAATTCCGGCACAGCCAAAACCAGGACTGCTCAACGTCCTGATCGAAATCACAGCCGGTAGCAAAAACAAGTACGAATTTGATAAAGAGATGCAAGCCTTTGCTCTCGATCGAGTGCTCTCTTCCTCAGTCCAGTATCCCTGCGACTACGGCTTCATACCCAACACCTTAGCCGACGATGGCGACCCCCTCGACGGCATGGTAATGATGGACGAGCCTACATTTCCAGGCTGCATTATCGCAGCTCGTCCGATCGGAATGCTAGAAATGATCGACGGCGGCGACAGGGACGAAAAACTGCTTTGCGTTCCCGACAAAGACCCCCGCTACGCTCACTATAAGTCCCTCAAAGACGTAGCCCCCCACCGCTTGGACGAAATAGCCGAATTTTTTAAGACCTACAAAAATTTGGAGAAAAAAGTCACAGAAATTCTGGGTTGGCAAGATGTCGATCAAGTCATGCCCTTAGTCGAAAAGTGCATCGCAGCCTATCGTAAATAAGCAGCATCCGCAGCGCAAGTAAAAAGCATTTTTTTGTTTGAGTGCTCTCTCGGCTCGCCTATTCTACAAGCAAGCGACCGGGGAAAGCACGCATTAAAGCTTTCGCCTTCGGTACTCCGGGCAAATAAACCCCTAGCCCCCACTCCTCCACTGCAAGCAGACTCAAAATTCAGCAAGCCGAACTTAAGGCGACGGCTGCACGTCTAAAAATGTAGTAGAGGAATGGTTGGCTAGAATATCAAACAGTTGCGAATGCCGAGCAGGCAGGGGATTCCCCAAAAACCCCCGCCTGCTAAAATGTTGAAAAAAATACTACTCGTAGAGTAAGATCGATAGCAAATTCTAAGCAAACGGGCGAGCGCATTCTACGTTTGAGAAAATTTTACTCGGTTGGTTTCGGGATCGAGCGTTTTATATCTCAGCAGATAGGTAAAAACTAAACACTAAACACTAAAAATAAAAATCTCAATTGCCAAGTTCCTGCGCTCAAACCTAAAAAAAAATGTCAGATTCTTCCCCCTCTCAAGCAAATTCACAGCCTTCCGATAACAAAGCCACTAGCTCAAACAGTCCTTTGACTGAGTTTTTAGTTCAGTTTTGGGGCGTGCGGGGCAGCATCGCCACCCCCGGCACCAAAACAATTCGCTACGGAGGTAACACCTCTTGCGTAGAAATGCGCTTGGGTAAAAAACGCCTGATTTTTGACGGCGGCACCGGTTTGCGAGTTCTGGGGCTAAACCTGCTGCGACAAATGCCGGTGGAAGCTTATATGTTTTTCAGTCACACTCACTGGGATCACATTCAAGGCTTCCCGTTTTTTACTCCGGCTTTTATTCCGGGGAACTGCTTTCACATTTACGGAGCGATCGCCCCCAACGGCACTACAATCAAACAGCGTCTTGCCGATCAAATGCACCACCCCAATTTTCCAGTTCCCATTCAGGTGATGCAGTCAGAACTCAAATTTAACGATTTGACGCCAGGGGATATTCTCGAACTCGACGATGTGAAAATAGAAACAGCACTGCTCAATCACCCCAATACTGCGATCGGATATCGAGTTACTTGGCAAGGACACACGGCTGTCTACTGCACCGATACAGAGCATTTTCCCGATCGCCTCGACGAGAATGTCGTACACCTAGCCCGCGACGCCGACGTGCTAATTTATGATGCTAACTACACCAACGAAGAGTATTACGACTTCAAAAACCCGAAAGTCGGCTGGGGACACTCGACTTGGCAAGCAGGAGTAGAAATAGCAAAAGCTGCGGGAGTCAAAAAAATCGTGATGTTTCACCACGATCCTAGTCATGACGACAATTTTCTCGATCGTGTCGAAGCAGACGTGCAATCAGTTTTTGCCGATAGCTGCTTGGCCCGCGAAGGCATGACCATACCAGTGATTTAGGCAACAAATCGAGTCCGTGCGGGCTGCGAAAAAAACCGCCTCCAGACCGCAAAAAATAGCAGCCTGAAGGCATAAAACACCATGAACCACAAAATTCACCTCAAGCGTCGCTTTCGTGGCTGGGTGAGGCTTTACTCAACGTTGCTAGTGTTGATAATTGTCTGTTGTACCGGAGGTGGATGGATGGCAGCACAGACTGCCGGCTCCCACACTCCCGCGCTCCTGGCTCAAATTTCTACAGTGGAAGATATCGGCACTGTCGATCGCATTCCCGAAGCCTACCAACTCGGACAGCAACTGTACCTCGAAAACTGCGCCACCTGTCACATAGGTTTACCGCCCCAAGTATTGCCAACAGAAACCTGGCGCAGGTTGTTGCAAGACCCCGAACACTACGGACAAACCATCAAACTGCTAGTAGACCCGCCCCGCCTCCTAGTGTGGAACTACCTGCAAACTTTTTCGCGTCCCCAAGCCAAAGACGAAGAACTCGCCTACCGAGTCGCCAGTTCTCGCTATTTCAAAGCTCTGCACCCCAAAGTCAAAATGTCACAACCAGCAAATCTCAGCAGTTGCGTTACTTGTCACCCCGGTGCATCTCAATACAATTTCCGCAAGCTTACCCCGGAGTGGGAAAACTCCCCGTAGTAAAAATTAAGTTCGATCGTGGGAAAGAGGCGGACAGTCGTCCTCACATACAAACCTGTCAATATTAGTTTGTAGTGAGGACTTTATTCCTCTAAAAAGCCGGAATAAAGTCCGCACTACAAACCTGTCAATATTAGTTTGTAGTGAGGACTGTATTCCTCGGAAAAAGCCGGACTAAAGTCCGCACTACAAAACTATTTCCCTAGCCAGTATTCCGCATCCCCGCAGCAATACCATTAATCGTCAACAGCGCACCCCGCAACAATTCACCCTTGCTGTAACGCGAGTGAATCACCCCCGGAACTCCGCCATTACCGTGCTGCCGCAAGCGTTTCAGCAGCGAAACCTGCAACAAACCCAAAGGCACAATCGTGGCATTTCGCAACTGTACAGATCGCTGCAAAGACGGATCTCCGTCTAACAAATGCTCGTGTCCGGTAATAGTTAAAACTAAATCCCGAATCAAGTAAAATTCCGCCGCAATTTGCTCGTATAAAGCCTTGAAACGCTCCCTGTCCGCCGGCAAACCTAACTCTCGCACGTAGTGATCGGCAATCTGTAAATCCACCTTAGATAAAGTCATTTCGACCTTAGAAATTACCATTCTAAAAAATGGCCACTTCAAGTAGAAATATTGCAAAAGTTTTAAATGTTCTTCCGGTTCTTCCAGCAAAAACTCTTGCAAAGCTGTGCCGACACCGTACCAAGAAGGCACTAAAAATCGGCTTTGAGTCCAGCTAAACACCCACGGAATTGCTCGCAAACCGCTGATGTCTTTCTTTCCGCCGCGACGGGCCGGACGAGAACTAATTTGCAACTGACTGATTTCTTGTATCGGGGTAACGTGATGGAAGAAATCAACTAAATCCGGCTGTTCGTAAATTAAATGACGGTAGTGCGATCGCGATTTGACCGACAATTCCTCCATAATCTGATTCCAAGGGTCGATCCCGTCAAAACCAGCGTGCAGCAAGCTAGCTTGAATTACCGCCGCCGCCACAGTTTCCAAATTGTAAAGCGCCAACTCCGGTAAAGAATATTTAGAAGCCAAAACTTCCCCTTGTTCGGTAATCTTGATTCGCCCGCTAATACTCTTTCCTGGTTGAGCCAAAATCGCCTTGTAAGCAGGCCCGCCGCCACGCCCTACAGAGCCGCCCCGGCCGTGAAAAATCCGCAATTCCACACCGTGTTTTTCGGCCACCGCTTGCAAAGCTTTTTGAGCTTTCTGAATTTCCCAATTGCTGCTGAGGAAACCAGAATCTTTATTGCTGTCGGAATAGCCCAGCATCACCTCTTGCAATTTGATTGGGTGGATTTGGTTTGGTGGATTTTGTTCGCTCTTTTCCGCTACTTCCTGGGCGTATCCTCCCGCTAGCAAAGCCCGATAAAGCGGCAGATCGAATAGCTTCTGCATTACTTCTGGAGCTTTTTTCAAATCTTCGACGGTTTCAAACAGGGGCACTACTTGAATGGTGCTAATTCCTGTCGCGGGATCGTACATTCCCGATTCTTTTGCTAACAGCAAAACTGCCAGCAAATCGCTGACATCGTGGTTCATGCTGATGACGTAAGTTTGACAAATTTCTGGGCCAAACTCCTGCTGCATTTGTCGCAAAACTCGGAAGGTATTAATTGTCTCGCAAGTTTTGGCAGAAAATGGCAGTTCTGTGGGAATTAAAGGGCGACGAGTTTGCAGTTCGGTGGCGAGCCAAATAGTTCGCTCGCATTCCGACATTTGATTGTAAGATTTGGGCAAAATTTGCAAGTATTCCGCAATTTCGCTCAAAGTGTCGGAGTGTACTGTGGACTCTTGGCGGATGTCTAGGTAAGCCAAGTTAAATCCGTAAATTTCTACTTGACAAAGCAGATTTTCTAAGTCCCGACAGCTCAAACCTGTTTCGACTAAATTGCGTTCGATTAACTGCAACTCTGCTAAAAACTCAGCGCCCGATCGATAAATGCCGGTCAAGACTGGTTGTTCCGACAAAGCTTCGCGCTCGCGCTGCGACTCGTCTCCTTTGTACAGCCGCCAATTGCGATCGCGCGTATTTTCCAGTCGCTGCAGCACGTAGGCCAGCTTCAAGCGGTAAGGTTCTTGACGGTAGCGGATCGCCCACTGTTCGTAAACATCGGGAAATTCCGATTTGTCGCGATCGAGAGAGTCGAGCAATTCCGGCAATACGTCGCTCCAGTGCAGCGACAAACTCAATAATTCGTTGAGCCGCTTCACCGCATTGATATACTTGCACATCACTAAATGGCGCTGATAGCAAGCAGTTTGCCAAGTAACTTTCGGGGTAACAGAAGGATTACCATCTCTGTCGGAACCCACCCAAGAACCGAACTTGCAAAAATTGTAACTAGGCGGTTTCAGGTAAGGGTAAGAAGCGTGCAGCGCTTGCTTTAAGCGGTGGTAGAGTTCGGGAATAGCATCAAACAGCACTTCGTCGAAGTAGTGGAGAGTGTACTCCACCTCGTCAAGCACAGTTGGTTTGAATTGGTGCAGCTCGTCAGTACGCCACCAGAGGCGAATTTCTTCCATCAGTTGCTCTTGGAGATTCGCCGCTTCCCAGCAAGACACCGGATAGGGGCTTTCAGAGTTCGCGCCCATTCCCTGAAATTTCTCGTCAACTTGGTCTAGTTTTTGGAGAATCTTCGCCATTCGCCGCTGCTTGGTGCGGATCGTGTTGCGGACAATTTCCGTCGGGTGAGCGGTAAATACTAGGCGGATGTCCAACTGATCGATCAAGCGCTGGATTTGCTGGCTAGGTACGTTCAAGCGCAGCAGCATGGGGAACAATTCGTGAAATGTTCCGGCGTCTTTAGTAATCGCCTCGCTGCTGTCTGCACCGCGAGGAGCCGTTTGGGCTGGGCCTTCCCTGTGCCGCGGGCGATCGGGCGCATCTTTTGCTTGTCCCGGCAGCTTAGCAAACATTCGCCCGCCAGCGTCGTTGCTGCCAGTGTAAGCTAGCTGTTGGTCTCGCTGTTCGTAGTGCTGTTCGACAATGTTGATCAACTGAAAATACAGCGCAAAAGCCCGCGCGGCCCGGATGGCGGCGTTGAGATCGAGCTTTTCGATTAGCTGTACCACATTCGATTCGCGAAAGTTAGTGGCTTGTCCCTCGGAGGAATTGAACGATCGCATTTGTTGGAGCAAATCTACCAATTCCTGCCCGCACTCCTGTCGGATCACCGATTTCCACAAGTCCTCTACTACTTTGAGGCGATTGCGTAGAAACAAATCTGATTTTGAGTAAGCGGCAGAATGGGGAATAGATGTTGCATCAATAGCCTGTTCTGAAGATTGGAGGACTGAACTCATCGGGCTGTTCCTCAATTGCTGCGGGTGTCTAGAAAATTGTATGGTTTAGTTTCGCCTAAAATTCTTTTCTTTGCCGTCAAATTTGAGACAACTTATACAATTTACGATTTACGATTTACGATTTGCGATTGCTGATAACTTTTGACTGTCAGGCTTTGGATCGGCGACAAGATGCCTTTCCTTCTGTTTTGAAACTAATCATCTGGTGCGAAGGTACGCTATGCAGAAGCCACCTATGTATAGAGCCTTTCTGTGCTCTCATAGGAGGTACCCGACGGGCATAGGGCATTGAGCATTGGGCATTGGGCATCTTGTCCGAAGAGCGAAGTCGAAGGGTGGGCAGTGGCCAAACAGGGCATACCTCACCACGCTGGAGAACCGCTATAAAATAGGAGCAAAGACCAATTTCAATATCACAAACTTTACCGATTGTCAAGCTTTCTGGTAAAAAAATTAACTGCGAGCTTCTGTCGGGCTGTCTACTGCTGCGATCGAGGAAATTGGAGCACCGGGAGGCGCGATCCCCGAAATACTTCTTCGCTTTCAATGCCGATGGACCGCACAAACTCAGCAGCAGCACTGGCCGCCAGCAAGCCGCCCAGCATCGGTAAGGCGAGCGAACTCAATAAAATATCTGAGGGAATTGGTAACTTTGGACTGTTGGGTGTTTGATTTTTGGGCAAGTCTTGGTTTTCCGACGGCATAAATTCTCCTGTATTATTTATTAATTATCCCCAGTTTACAGCAGAAGGAAGGAGGCTTGACTCGTCACCGGCCAGGTGAGCAAGAGCCGACTTTTTTCGCAGCCTGCAAGCCAACAAGAGTCTGCACCAAGTCCAGCCGACGAATTAATCTCGCGAAACGGTTTACACTCGGCAAAGAAAATACTTGTATGTAAAACTTGTAAACTGTGCTATCTGTAGAAAACAAAACCAGCCTTGACGAAATTTAAAGTCCCATGTTGAATGCGAACGGGAGTATATTGGCAGACAATCGATCGGCCGCGTCGCAGTGGGCGCAAGAAGCTTTAGGGCTTCCTGAAGTGCAGGTACAAGCTCGTTTGCGCGGAAATCATCTGCATATTCTGTGCGAAGCAGCGCAGTGTCCGTCTCAGGAATTGGTGACGGCGAGATTTACGCGCGCGATCGAACAAACTGATTTAACGCGACTGTTGCCAGAGCAAGCTAAAATTTACCAGTTGTTTCTGTGCGGACGCAAACTCGGTTCCAGACAAAATGATTGGACAGTCCGGCTTGATTGCAGCAGTATCAAAGAGCAACAGCGACAGCAGCAACAGCAACAGCAACAGCAACAGCAACAGCGACAGCAACCAAAAGTTTCCCCAGTGGCGCAAGCAAGTCCCCCCGACGGCGAACCGCCAACAAGTCCTAAAAAGGGCGGATTCTTTGGCAAATTCAAAAATGACAACGGCAAACTAAAACAGAAACCTGAACCGGTAGAAACCCCGGCCCAACCGCCACAGGTGCGGGAAGAACTCGATTTTGACGTAGAAAGTCTCCCCATCGCCTCCCGCATTGAATATCCAGAGGTTTTTGAAACTGCTCCGGTGACGATCGACACTTCGGCCGCAAAAGAAGCTTTCAGTACCCCAAAAGCCCCGCACAAGCCGGAAAAATCATCGACAGTGCAAGGAAACCGAGGCGCGGTGGCTTTAATTCAATCCCCCGAAACAGACTTTGGCGACAGCGATAGCGGTGGCACGTTGACGGTTTCGCCGGAAAGTTTGGCGCGCTTGGGCTATCCAGATGCGATCGCCAGCTATCTCAGCGAAATCCTCGGGCCGATGGGAGTTTCGGTGAAAGTCAGCATTCGCGAAAAAGAACTCAAAACCAGCCGGGAAACGCTGCAATCGAATCCAGAGGAAAATCTCAAGCCCAAGAAACGGCGGCTGCTGGTGCTGTGCGAGTCAGCCTACAGCCCAGACCCCTCCTTGCTAGCAGAACCGATCGCCGGCAGGCTGCGGAAACTCAAACTAGAAGGTTTCGTAGAAGCAGCCATCGGCAGCCAAGTTGCAGGCGAAGCAAAGCCGGACTGGGTGCTGCGGGTGGATTTGACCCCACCGGACACAATTCTCAAAGAATGGGCTCGCTGGGGAGACGTACAGTCGATCGCCAAACTGCTCAACCAACACTTGGCGACATCGAGAGTCGAAGTGCGCGCCACCCTCAAAGAAGCAACCCTGCATTTGTTTTGCAGCAAAACTGCCAAAAAAGGACAAAAACTTAAAAGGCAAGAGTACCCAGACAAGCAGCCAACCACCGAGGCGATCGCCCCAATGCTTGCCTCCTTCGCGCCCCAAGGCATCCGCGCCGCTGCGATTTACGGCGTCGAACCAGTAACCGACAGCAAGACGGAACCAGAGTCGCCGGTGTGGATCGAATGGGTGGACTTGCCTGCGGCCCACCACCCAGACTTAGCTGCTAGCCCCAGAGCATTGGCGGCCGAAGGCGACCAATTAGCCTTGACTTTTTTGCTCAACAGGTTTCTCAATCCCAATCTGAAGCGCAAGCTCGAAACTGGAGGGATTCGGGCTGTGGCCATGCACAAAGCCAACGTGCTGCACGTCATGACTGAAGCTCTGACTTGCCCTTCTCAATCGAAGGTAGGGCCGCCGGTGGTTAAATTTTTGCGGCAGCTACAAATTCCGGGAGTGGCTGCAGTACGAGTCTACGGACGCCGTGCCGGGCAGAAACTGCCTTTGTGGCGCTACGGAATCGACCTCCGGGCGGCAGTTGACGAGCCATCAATGCAGGCTCCGGCGATCGCACCGGCTCCCTCGCAACTGGCGGTTATGGAAAAGGAAGCGGTGCCGGAATTTGCGGTGGCGGAAGATGGGAGTTTTTCCGATTTGGCCGACAATTTGGTGTTTGATGCTCCGGCTGCTGACTCCTGGCGCAGCGGCTTCAAAATCGCGCTCCCAGGATATAAGCTGGGCGAGCATTTGGTTCAAGCTGCAGTGCAACCGCTTGTGGCTTCGGGTTTGTTTGTTCTGGGCGGCGGTTTGTCCACTGTGCCGGTGCGGGATGGTGCGAAAGCCGATCGCGCGGCTCGAAAGGCTTTGACTTGGGCGATCGCCGGTTGTCTGCTGACTTTCAGTACCGATTGGTTACTCGGTCAGTTCCTGCCATCTGCGACGGTTAGTCAAGCTCCTAGCGCCTCGGAAGTTTGCAGCGACCCGAATTGTCAAAATTCATCTCCCAAGCCTTTTAGCGACGCTCAAACCTCGCTCTCTAGCGCCGAATCTCCTAGCTCAGATACCTCTGCTGGAGAGGTAAATTTGCCTCAAATCCCGTTGGAGCCATCGCCCTTACCGAATCAGGAAGAGGCTTTCAACGGTTCTGGGTTTACAAAACCGGGGAATAATAGCGTTCCTGTAGCGGATGTTTCTACACTTCCGGTGTTCCCGACTTTGAGAAGCGAGCAGCTAGACAAACAAATAGCGCGCTATCAAGAGTACATCCGCGAACACCAAAAACCGCCGGATATCTTGATTGTAGGCAGTTCGAGGGCTCTGCGGGGTATCGATCCGGCGGTTTTGGAAACTGCTTTGGCATCTGGGGGTTATCCGGGGCTGAAGGCTTACAATTTTGGGGTGAATGGGGCTACTCTGCAGGTTGTAGATTCGATCGTCCGTCGGATTTTGCCGCCGCAACAATTGCCGAAATTGATTGTGTTGGCGGATGGGGCGAGGGCTCTCAACAGCGGGCGGCCGGATTTGACTTTTAGTGCGATCGCTTCTTCGGAAGGTTACAGACAATTGTCTCGGGGCAGTTTTCTTGTCCGCACCACTCAATTAGAATCTCCAACATCAAAAGAAACCGCCAGCAATCCGGTGGCGACTGCGGGTGAATTGGTGCAGAATTTGGAACAAAGTCAAGTTAAGGTTCAGCAAATGTTGAGTCAAAAGTTGATCGAGAGTTCTGCAACTTACAAAAAGCGCGATCGGCTGAAGGAGTTTTTGCGATCGATCGCGAATCCCTCCGCCCCTATTGCGATCGCCACCCCCCAAACCGCTGGAGAGAAACAAACAACTGAAAAACCCCAGCCTGTTGTTGCGGGTAAAAAACCAAGCGATTTTCAACCAAACGGCTTTTTGCCGATCGACATACGCTTCAATCCCGATACTTACTTTCAAAAACATCCGAAAGTATCTGGCTATTACGACTCCGACTATCAGGATTTTCAATTGTCAGGGGAACAAACTGTAGCACTCAAAAATCTGATCGAATTTAGTAAAGTTCGCAACATCAATCTCGTGTTTGTGAATATGCCCCTAACTGTCGATTATTTAGACCCAGTGCGGGCTGCTTACGAACAAGAATTCCGGGAATATATGCAACAATTAGCAGCTCAAACCGGACTAATTTTTCGAGATGATAGTTTATTGTGGCCCCAGGCGCGGGAATCTTTTTCCGACCCCAGCCACCTCAACCGTTACGGTGCGGTTGCAGTTTCTAAGCGGTTAGCTCAAGATCCGATGATTCCCTGGCCGGCGAAGAGGTAATGAAAGAGTTTTGAGTTATTTTAGAAGTTAGCTCGTCTCCGCTGTCGCTACCGCACTAAACTTCGTTCGATCGACAGCAACGTGAGTTTTCCTCAAAACCAGAGGACTTGCACTCCTCTCGATGGAACCTCTGAATTGCGGGTAATTTAGGAGCGAAAACTTAATAACTTGGCGTTGCTGAATACAAATATGAATTCAAGATTTCCCAATTGCTATAAGCCAAGTATGGTGAGCTTTGTAACATCAAGCAAAAAGTTGATTCATTTAGAATCAGCAACGCCTTTTTTTACCGCAGAGGGCGCAGAGAGCGCAGAGAGAAGAGGGAAGAGAGGTATTATGGTAATGTCAAATCCAGTACAATCAGCACGATCGAATTTCTCTCCCCTTTCTCTGATTCCTCTGCGTTCTCTGCGGTTATATCTTTTAGATATTAAATCTGGCGTTGCTGAATACAAATATGAATTCAAGATTTCCCAATTGCTATAAGCCAAGTATGGTGAGCTTTGTAACTTCAAGCAAAAAGTTGATTCATACGCCAGAATCAACAATCAACAGTCAACAATCAACAATCAACAGTCAACAATCAACAATCAACAGTCAACAATCAACAATCAACAGTCAACAATCAACAGCCAACAGTCAACAGTCAACACTCAACAGTCAACATTCAACAGTCAACATTCAACAGTCAACATTCAACAATCATGTCGATTGTACAACTGGAATCAATATAACTCCTGCGATACGACAATCTCAAAACCATCATTTCCCGCAGCGGAATACTAAACATGAAAAGATTGACATTTCCTAAAATTAGCAAAAATATACAGATAAAAAGTCCCCGAAAAAATCTGCCTTTAATATTTTTTATATTATCTCTAGCATTTTTCCTGTTTAGTTTGTATAAAGGTTTATTTTTACATTGGGCTTTATCAGCGCCGCCCCCCGGCAAAGAACAAACTAGCCAACAGCAAGATCTACAACCTTTCGATCAAGTTGTCAAAGATGCCCAAAAGTTAGAGGGATTGTTTACCCTTTACCGCAATCAAGCAACTAATAAAGTTTATCTCGAAATTACACCGCAACAACTAGACAAAAAGTTCCTGTGTTTCGTGACATTGGCCTCTGGTTTGGGGGAAGGTGGCATTTTTAGCGGATTGCCGATCGGCGATTTCTTGTTTCAACTGCGGCGAGTCCAAAATAACGTGCAGTTTGTCATACCCAATATTAATTTTCGCACCAGTCCGGGCGATCCGCAAGCGGGTTCGGTGGAAAGGGCATTTAGCGAGTCTATCCTCTATTCTTTGCCGCTCAAAAGCATTCATCCCCAAAGGCAAACTCTGCTGATCGACTTAGGCGATTTGCTGATGAGCGACAAGCGCGATTTACCTGGGATAAAAGCAATTTTACCGATGATTTTGGGCGCTTCTTACTCGATCGATGAAGACAAATCTTATTTTAAAGATGTGAAAGCGTTTCCGCTGAATGTAGAAATTGCTTCTATGTACGGTTTTTCCAGCGATAATGACAGTGCGGTTAACTATTTACCTTCGATTCCCGACAGTCGGGCTTTTAACCTCCGCATTCACTACAGTTTCTCGGAAGTGCCGATTAATAATGGCTACCGCCCCAGACTTGCAGACGAGCGAGTTGGCTATTTTCTGACAACATATAAAAACTTTTCTGACAAGAGCGGCCGCGATCCTTTTGTGCGCTATATTAATCGCTGGCATTTGCAAAAGCAAATCCCATCCGCGCCGATGTCGCCTCCGGTGCAGCCAATCGTGTTTTGGATTGAAAATAATGTGCCTGTAGAGTACCGAAATGCTATTCGCGAGGGCATTTTGGAGTGGAATAAAGCTTTTGAAAAAGCAGGTTTTATTGAGGCAATTCAGGTCAAACAAATGCCGGACAATGCTAAATGGGACCCGACAGATGTCCGTTACAATACTATTAGGTGGTCTAGTTCTTTTGAGTCGGATTTTGCAGGCATTGGGCCGTCTCGCACTAACCCGCTGACGGGGGAAATTTTGGATGCTGACATTCTATTGGATGCTGATATCGTCCGGCAAATTAAACAGGGCTACGGCTTTTTGGTGGAACAAAATCGATCGCTAGCGAAGAGTTTTCAAGGGAAAAATGGCTCTAATACGAGTCCTTGTCAGTTCGGAATATATTCGCGTTATTTGAATGTTCTAGAAAATGGGGATTTGGGAAAAAGCAGCGGAGAAAATTCTCAAGGTGGAATTGCTGATGATTTGCCGACTTTGGTGGAAAGATATCAAGAGCAAAAACGAGATCCCTTGTCGCGCTTGATGTCGAGTTCGGATATGTGTTTTGGGTTGGAATCGAGCAGGCAATTTGCGATCGGGGCAATGTCGGTGAATCTGTTGGACAATGCACCACCTAGCAGTACGGCGACGGACAATTATGTGAATCAATATATCCGATTTTTGACATCCCACGAAGTCGGTCACACTCTCGGTTTGAGGCACAATTTTCACGGCAGTACGATGCTGCAACCGGATGAGTTGAACAATACTCAGATAACTCGCACTAAGGGTTTAACTGCGTCGGTGATGGATTATCTGCCGATTAATTTGGCACCTCCGGGAACTGTGCAGGGCGACTATTATCCAACGATTGTAGGGCCTTATGACGATTGGGCGATCGAGTACGGTTACAAAGTTCTTGGGGGCACAAACCCCAACAGCGATTTAAGGGCGCTGCAACAAATTGCCAGCCGCGCGGGGGAACCGCAATTAGCTTACGCGCCGGATGAGGATACTGTTGACAATCTCGATCCGGCTGCTAATACTTTCGATCTCAGCGGTAATATGCTGACGTATTCGCAATGGCAAATGGATAATGCTAGGGCGATGTGGAAGCGTTTAGAAAAGCGAATTCCGGTTGGGGAAGAGGGTTATAACGAACTGCGGGTGATGTTTGATTCGCTGTTTGGGTATTATGTCAATCAGGTGATGAATGCTACTTTGTATGTCGGCGGACAGTCGTTTAATCGGATTCGTCCGGGAGATAGTAATGGGAAATTGCCGTTTGTGCCGATCGCACTTTCTCAGCAGCGAGAAGCTTTGGCTACATTGGACAAGTACGTATTTGCCCAGGATGCTTTTAGTTTTGCGCCGGATTTGCTGAATAAATTAGCACCTTCGCGTTGGGATCACTGGGGAAGTCCGGCTTTGGTGTTTCCTCTAGATTACCCGATCGGCGATCGAATTACTTTTTTGCAGCGGTTTGTACTGCGGGTTTTGCTATCTCCCACGCGACTGGCGCGACTGCGGGATGTCGAGTTAAAATCAGCACCGGAAACTGCTTTGAGGTTGCCGGAATTGTTCGATACTTTGCTTCATGATATTTGGAAAGAGGTTTTGCAGCCGGAAAAGAAGATGCAAATTTCAACTTTTCGGCGTTCTTTGCAGCGGGAACATTTGGCAATTTTGATGGGAATGGTGCTGCGAAAAACCAGTGCTCCTGAAGATGCGCGGACTCTGGCGTGGTACGAGTTGCGGCAGTTGCGGGAGGGTTTGAGCAAAAGTATTCGGAATTTGGATCGGAATGCGGATGCTTATACGCGGGCTCATTTGGAGGAAACGCGCGATCGAATTTCTAAGGTTTTGAATTCGCAGATTCAGTCGAATTAATTTGGGGGTTCAGAAACGGGGTTTTTACGATAATATTTCGTTAGAGCATTGAAGATTTGCTCAAAAACCCGGTTTCTGAGAATCTCAGTCAAGTTAAAATAATAGCGATCGCCCATCAATATAATAATAGTGTAATGACTGTCTTCATGTAGGTTAGGCATAGGCAGGAAGTGGCTCATAAACGAGTTGCATGAGTTTTTCTGAGGGAACAGTTTCCATTGCATAGGTATTGCCTTGAGCATCGGCAAAATCTACTAGATAAGCGCGATCGTCAAAGCTCATCAGAATCGTGCCAACTTGTCCGGGGCGGAGCAAAATTGGCTCAGAGGTTTCTTTATGGATTGCCTGAATTCCTTCGGTCAAGGCAACAACATCGTAGTCGTGTAACGTCATCATAGTATCATCACTTATTGACAGGATAGGTATTAGTTAACCTGGGAAAGTCTTCATCGGTGCGAATCATCCAACATGACAGCAACCAAGAGCTTCCCGTTTCTGTGGTCATGAAAAATTTGACATCATACTGGGTTCCATAGTTGTCTATTTTATAAATTTCTGCCTCTTTATTGACCGCAGATTCTAGTAGAGCGACTTCTAAAATAACTTTGTTTTCTAGTGTAATTCCCAATCGATTTCTAAACAAGATGGCTTTGTCTTTTCCTTTGGGATGTTGCATATTTAGTGAGTATCGCTCAAGCTTGTCGCCAAGCAGCGCCTTTTCTCCGTTGGGTAGTTTCATCTGTCGAAATGGTATAAGTCACTTGGCTGGACATGAATCAAGCTTGCGTCTCCTCCATTTTTAATTTTTCATTCTCAATTTTTAATTGTAACGCCTCACACTCTGCCGCCAACGGAATGCCCAACTCCGTCGCCAGCGCTAACGCTTGCTGACAATACTGCTGCGCCACCTCCACCTCACCCAGGGCTTGATGAAGTTCTGCAAAATTTTTGAGGGCTGTGGCTTCATTAGCTCGATCACCAATTTCTTGAAAGAGCTCCAGCGCTAACTGGATGTTAGTTAAGGAGTCTGAACACTGCTCCAGTTTGAGTTGAGTTACCCCTAGATTAACAAGTGCAATCCCTTCACCCTGTCGATTTCCAATCTCTTGTGCAATTTTCAAGTATTGCTGATGGAAATCAAGCGCTCGATCATATTGTTTTAGTGCGTAGAACACACGACCTAAGTCACCTAAAACATTACCTTCACCTGGACGATCACCGATTTCCTGGGTAATCTTCAGATGTTGTTCATGAAAATCAATAGCGCGCTGATGCAATCCTAAGTTTCTGTATGCAAGCCCTAGATTACCAAGAGCATTACCTTCACCTATTCGATCACCAATTTCCCGAGTAATTTTCAAGTATTGCTCATTGAAATTAATAGTTCTTTCGTATTGACCCAGATGAAAGTAGGCATTCCCCAATCCACACAGCGTATTTCCTTCTCCATAACGAGAACAAAGTTCTTTAGCAATCGTTAGTCCTTGCTGATACGAATTAATTGCCTGTTCATACAGACCCAAATTATTGTACGCAAGTCCGAGGTTTCCTAACGAAACCCTTTCACCATGACGATCGTCAATTTCTCTAGCAATTTCTAGACTTTTTTCCTGATACTCAATAGCTCGTTTATATTGTCCCATACTGTTGTATACAAGCCCAATATTTGTAAAAGCAGTTCCTTCGGCTAAACGATTTTTAACTATTTGCGATAATCTAAGACTACGTTCTTGAAAATTAATTGCCTGAACGTATTTACCCAAAAAATAGCATGAGTTACCCAGCCTTCTCATGCAAATTATTTCATCTTCTATACTTAATTGATTGCTTATTCGCTGGTATTCAAAAATCACTTCTCGATAGTTTCCCCAAGTCTGTAACTGTACTCCCACTTCTTTGTCGAGTAAAATTGTTTTGGCGGCAGTCCAATCTTCGATCTCACAGTAATGGTGAAAGGCTTCTAGATCGCCACGTAGGGTTTCCAGGTTAGGTGCATCAAAGGGCGGTTCGTAGTCTGTAAGCCAGCAATGGGCGGCTTGGCGTTCAGCAGTTTTCCAAGTCTCCACATACTGTCTTAGTGAATCATAAGCAACATAACAAATGAGATTATGCTGACGAATCAAATTATGATTTTGTGCTTTCTCCCTTTCAACCAAAGCTCGATCGCACAGTACCCGATAAGCCTCTTTCTGCCGACTGACCGAGCGATCGCCAATCATCGCCAACCAAAACTTTTTGGGAACCGGGCGGCGAAACACCGCACTGCGACAGAGTAAATCCAGAGCATCCGCAGAAAGTTTTTCTAAGGATTTCTTGATGCGTTCTCGAACTTTGCGATCGAGGGCTTCGTTGTATTCCGTTTCATCCAAGCGAGTGGTTTGTAGTTCCCTCGCAACTTGCTCAAATTCTGGTTGATAAACTTGCCAATAGCCGGAAACATCGCCTGCAAATTCCTGCAAAATATCTTCAGCAATCACCTTCAAAACCAGTGGATGACCTTCATATATCTTGGCGATGCGGGTGAGGATGTCTTGGTTAGAAGGTTCGACAACTACATTACGTTTGGCAAAGAATTCCAGTTGTTCTAACTGCAACAGCCCATTCAGTCGGTATTCTGCCCAAGTATTCGGGTAGCGATCGCTAAATTCAGCCAGTTCCGTGGGAATCGCTTGCGCCGTCAATACCAAACGGCTGACTACATTGGAATGGGTGAGGAAACGCTGAAGAAAATTTGCCCAATAAGCATCAACAAATTCAGTCGGCTGTTCGGGATTTAGCAAGCGTTCCAACGAATCCATTTGAATCCAATAGGAATGAGATTGCAGCTTTTGCAAGAGTCGTTTCGCTAACCGATCGGGATTATTCCGTTCCTGGGGATCGAGTTCGCGATCGCCCAATTTAGCTAACAATTCAGCAGCAACAGAGGCAAAATCTGGGCTTTGTCCCTCCAGAATTTCCAGATAAATCCATTCAAACGATCGCTCTTTCTCCCAGGCTTTACTCGCCAGACATTCTCCCAACGTCGTTTTGCCAATCCCAGAAATACCCTTAATCCACAACAACCGAGTCTGTCCTTGTAATTTTGGCAGAAGTTCTTCAACGATCGATTCACGCCCCACCCAAGTTTGAGGATTGTAGGTCGAAAAATTAGGGAAGAGGAGAGATTGAGAATGAGAATGAGAAACAAGATTAGCACTACTGGCATCATTGAGAATAACACTCGTAGGAGTGAGTTCTGTCTGCGATCGCCCCGAATTGCTTGGTAGCGAAGGGGCTATTACTTTTTTGCTAGTACCCTAGACCATCCTCTGAAGGTGGGGAAATATGTTTGCAGAAAATTTTCCGTATCAATTTCGGCCTCGTAGGATAGGTTCACAAATGGTGGCATCAATGAGAGCATCCCTTTGAGTTTGGCAGCCGCAGGTGTTCCGGGTTTACTGACTTCAGCATAAATCTTTTGTAACAAATCCAGAATTTCAGGTGAGTATTGTGGATTATGTTGTAGAGGTTCGACCCGCTCCACAATCTCTACGATCACCTTCTCTGCTTCTGAATCCGCAATCTCAAACATTGCCGATCGCTCCACCAAAATCTGCCAATATTCAATTTCAAACGGGCGCATCTTGTCCTTCAAGTCGTCAATTTGCAGTTCGAGGGTCGCCCAGTCCTCTGACCGAGCTGATGTCAACGCATTTTCCTTCCCGTCTAATTGTTTACGAAAACGGGTTAAACTCTTTTCAACTTGAGGCAGGCGATCCATTGACATATGTAAACTCCAAGGACTTTAGAACCACTGTTTTTGTTTTACTATATCACCTGCGTAATGTCCGCAAAGTTTTACAGAACTTCTGAAAATTACATTTTTACAACTTCTCTATCCCCAAACTCACACCGCGATATAATTCTGCGATCGCCACAACTGCAACAGCAATCGCTATTTCAAAAACTACGGTAGCGGGCGTTGACGAATTTGATCGCGATCCACCACCGTAAACCGTTCCTCAAATTGTAATCCTTCGATTTGTAATAAATTCAACAATATTGATGCTGGTTCTTCCGGTGTGTGAGGACGAAACCGCAAATAAATGACACCTCTTGGCGATCGCAACCGCAAGCGATAAATGAGTTCGCCGTAATCGCGATCGAAGGTCAAAATCACCCGTTGTTCATCTGCTGCACGAGCCAAAACCTCGTAATCCTCAATTCCTGGAGAATCCTCGGTAACAGAAGCGACTTCAAGATCCGCTTGTCGTAGAATTCGTACACTCAGAAGTGGAAAGTTTTCATTTGCCAGAAACCGCATTAACTTGCCTCAGCAAACAGTAAAGGCGTGTAAAATACATCTTCTTTGAGGCACTCCGCCGCGAAAGCAAACACTGCTTGGATAGATTCAGGATTAAGCGTTGGGTAGTTTTCTAGAACTTGTTGCTGCGTCCAACCTTCTGAAAACACCCCTAGAACAAACTCTACTGATATTCGTGTTCCCTTAATTACAGGCTTACCAAGCAGAATTTTAGGATCTGAGTGAATGTGTGCTTTCCAGTTCATAACCAGTTCACCTCTATGGGGTTTTCATCTACTATGAGTATAGTTAAGATTTTAAAATTAACTGTCACTGTCTTTAAAGGTTCATCAAGGATGGTGTAAGTCATGCCGATTTATTTGCCCGCCCGGCCATGTATCGATCGAAAGTTGTGTAGTCTCCCGCTTTGTAATCAGCACGGGCAGCTTCAATTTCGGCAATGTCTTCTGGAGAATCTTCCTCATTCGGGAATAGTTCAGCTTCCAAAAATTCCCAAATCTTGTATCTTTCAGCAATTCCCAGCGACGAAATAGCTTCCAGCAATGATTGGAATGAGATGTCTATTTTCACGGTATTCTCAGCCATCAGAACTTTATTCCACTTTTTCTTTTACACTTTTACTCACTCTTTTTTTAACCGCAGATTCATGCAGATTAACGCAGATTAACGCAGATGGGATAATGACTATTGCCACTATTTTACCATAAACAAAACCCGCAAGGTGCGGGCTTTATTTTAAGAACTTCAATTTAACAGAAGACTACATCACAACTGTACTAATCAAAGTTTGCACATTTTGCACAACAGCAGCAGTAAAATTGTGAGTCGCGGGCAAACTATCAACCACGATTCCGGCACACAATAGCATCAGGTACAGAATAGAGTATTTAAAGAGCGATCGCGCAACGTTCTTATCCTCTGGAGTCTGCAACAGCAACCAAGCCTTTTGAGCAAAAATAGCACCGAGGAAAATCGCAGTACCCGCATACACCGGGCCCGCTAAATTCAGCGGATAGACTAGCAGCAAAGTTGTAGGAAGCATCAATAAAGTGTAAATCCAAATTTGGCGGGCTGTCTCTTCGTCGCCTTCAATTACTGGCAACATCGGTACGCCTACTCCCTCGTATTCATCGCGAATCATCATTGCTAGCGCCCAAAAATGCGGCGGTGTCCACAGGAATATAATCCCAAATAGCAGCCACGCACCCCAACTCAAATCTCCTGTCACCGCAGCCCACCCAACTAAGGGAGGAATCGCCCCTGCAGCACCGCCAATGACGATGTTTTGCACGCTGTGGCGCTTCAGCCAGTGGGTGTAAATTAAGACGTAGAAAACTATGCCGGACATTGCTAACAAAGCTGCTAATAAGTTGGCGACAACTGTTAGCAATGTAAAGGATATTGTCGCTAGGACGATCGCAAATATCAAAGCATCCCGCTTCTTGACACGCCCCGAAGGAATCGGCCGCCACCGGGTGCGCTCCATGATATAGTCGATGTCGCTGTCGTAGATGCAATTAATCGTATTCGCCGACGCGGAAGCCAAAGCGCCTCCGGTAATAGTTGATACCAGCAATAGCGGATCTACTTCTCCCTTCGCAGCCATCCACATTCCTGCTGATGTGGTAATTAACAGCAGCAATATAATTCTCGGTTTTGTTAGTTGGTAGTAACTTTTCGCGACTTGCCCAAGGTTTTCGTGGAGGCGGGGGCTATTGTTTGTAAGAACTTCTTGCATTGGTGATTAATTGTTAGTTGTTAGTTGTCAGTTGTCATTGGTTCCTAGGGGCGGGTTTTACGCGAGATATTTGCTGTAGGTAAAAGCATTAATAAACCCACCCATCTTAGTCTGTGCAGGCGGACTTTGTTTGACAAGGAGCGGTTTCAACCGCCGATTAATCAACCCGCCCATTTCAAGCTGATAAAACCCGATCGCGCCACGCTAAAATGCTAAAAGCTACCAAGGTTCCCAGCAAGGCTGCGCCGACTGCTTGGTGGGCGACTGTCAGCGGTTCTACTTGAAGGTGCAGCCGGAAAGTTGCCAATCCCAAAACTAATTGAGCAATCAGACAAACACTCGCCCAATTTCCTAATTTTCGCAAGTTTGAATTCAGTGCTGGTTGTCGCCAAGCCATGACTGTTACTGCTAAAGTTGCTGCAGTAGCGGGTACGATGCCGGCGATGTGGCTGTTCATTACCGAACACAATTCTGACGAACCCAAACATTGATGTAGCGCCCATCTGGAGCCGACTAACGCTCCTAGCAGGCTTTGCAGGTAAACTAACAGTGCCGCGATCGAACTTACCCATGCTAATTTGCCTGTATTGCCTGTAGCTTCGTAGGGTGTCAGCATAAAACCGATCGCCAGCAGGCTGCAAAAAAACAGTAAAGCGGTTCCCAAATGAGCGGTAACGATGTCAAATCTGAGCAGTTGTGTTACAGTCAAGCCGCCCAATACGCCTTGAAAAACTATTAAAAATACTGCCCCAGCACTGGCAAACGGCACCCATGAAGGCAGGTGGCTGCGGTAGAACACGGAGAGTCCTAAAAGGGCGATCGCGCTTAAGCCAATTGCCGCTGCGTCCAATCGGTGAAACCACTCTAGAAATACCTGCAAATTCATCTGTGCTGCGGGTATTAATTGACCGTAGCACAGCGGCCAGTCCGGGCAAGCGAGCCCCGCATTCATCACCCGCGTAGCGCTGCCTACAGCCATCAACAGCCAGGTTGCGATCGCAATTTTCCACACTAGGCCGCGGATAATATCTTTTGGCTGCCACTGCACTCCTACTGCTGCGTTTGGCTCCTTTAAAATTGAATTTGCCATGAAATTTACCTTAGCCTTTGTTATCGATCGAGCTTAATTAAATATTGAGGTTTTGCTTGGGCCCAGCTTAGCCGAGCTTAACACTCTTTTTCTCTGACCAACCGTCATTTTTACTACCTTAGCGACTCTTTTATCCAATTAGTTTGTCTTTAGATATTTTTCAACTTTCCTGTTTATATTACAAAAGATTGCAGGATTTTTGCTAAACTTCAAAAAACTTTAATCTTTTACCTCCCTCCTCGATCGCTGACAACTCTCCCGCTGCCTGAGTTTCGCCGAAAAATAAAGATATAATTAAGAAAAACACAAGATGAAATAATTGTGATAGAACCAGTTGAAAAGTGTTTGCCAAAGACTAAACAGCATAAAAAAATTATAAAATATCAGTTGTATCCCGCTTTCTGCCTTCTTGCCGAGCGTTTGAATCTCAAGCCTAAAATATAACACTGTGCAGCCATGTCCCAAAAAAACGAAACCGCTGTTTTAGCATTATCGCTCCTAATTACGATCGGGCTAGCCGGCACAGGTATTTGGTGGCTGACAAGCCGCGGCGGCATCAATCTCGGAGGTTCATCATCCCAAAATCCGACAGTTTCTAAGTCCCAGACGGGCAATTCCCCGCAGTCAGAGCAAGCAATTGGGCAGCGTCTGAGTGCCGGACAAAAACTGTTGATTTCCGATCGAGCAACCACAACCAAACAAGCAGCAATACAGGCTTACGCATCTGGAAACTATAACGCAGCTATTTCCGATTTACAAGCTTCGCTCAAAACCAATCGCAACGATCCCGAAGCACTAATTTACCTCAACAACGCCCGCATCGGCGATCGAAAATCCTACACAATTGCCGCAGCGGTTCCCATTGGTACGGATATCAATGCCGCTTTAGAAATTCTGCGGGGTGTCGCTCAAGCTCAAAATGAAATCAACCAAAGCGGTGGCATTAACGGTACTCCATTAAAAGTGCTAATTGCTAACGACGACAACAACCCAGAAATTGGCTCGCAAATTGCCAGCGCTTTGGCAAATAACTCGGAAATTTTAGGAGTAATCGGACATTTTGGTTCCGACACCACCCTAGCAGCCAGCAAGATTTACCAGCAAAATCAATTAGTAGCAATTTCTCCGACAAGTACGTCAGTCCAGCTTTCAGGAATTGGTAGCGATATATTTCGGACAGTACCGAGCGATAGGTTTGCAGCTAATGCTCTTTCCCGCTATATGCTGACCAAATTGCCAAAGCAAAAAGCGGTGATATTTTTTAATTCTGCCAGCAGTTACAGCAAATCTTTAAAAGATGAATTCACGACGGCAGTTTACGGAGATGGCGGACAAATAGTATCGGAATTTGACTTTGCTAAGGGCAATTTTAATGCTGCCGAGAGTGTTAAAAGCGCGATCGCCCAAGGAGCAGAAGCGATCGTATTAGCAGCCGATACAGCCACGCTAGACAAAGCTTTGCAAGTAGTGCAAGTAAACGCCCAACGCCTGCCATTACTAGCAGGAGACAGCGTTTATACTGCTAAAACACTGCAAGTCGGCGGCGCGGCAGCCACAGGTATGGTGCTGGCTGTTCCTTGGCATATTCTCGCAGATCCGCAGTCAAATTTTCCCGAAACATCCAAACAACTTTGGAATGCAGAAGTGAGTTGGCGCACGGCTTTAGCCTACGATGGGACAAAAGCATTAATTGTCGGTTTAGAGCGCGATCCGACTCGTACCGGGATTCAAAAAGCTTTATCAGCATCAGATTTTTCGGCAACAGGAGCATCGGGCCAGATTCGATTTTTACCTTCGGGCGATCGCAATCGAGCCGTTCAGTTAGTAATTGTTAAACCCGGAAATCGCAGCAGTTACGGTTACGATTTTGTGCCGCTACCCGCTTTGTAAACTATTTGCGATCGCGAAAGGTAGATTATAATATTCATTGGTAAGTTCTAGGGCTGGTCAAGCAGAAATGCTTACAAGAGTTATATCAATTCCGGCTGCACCGGAATGATATAGAGGACACGGCAGTGCCGTGTCCCTACCACGATCGATTGTAGGGACACGGCACTGCCGTATCCTCCGTTTCTTTATATCATTCCGATGCTAACGGAATTGATATTATCCGCAACTAGAAAACTTGTATGGTAAAAGATCGGTTTCATGGTGTTGTTAAGACTGGTTTACAAAAGGAAGGTTGGCAGATTACGGCTGACCCCTATCAAATTAATGTTAGAGAAACCATTTGACATCTTTGAGTTTTTGGGTTGGGTGACGAGAAATATAAAGATCAACTGGTTTCTGAGATTTACGCGGGCGAAAAACCTGGTATTCTTGGAGTTTTTGGTTGGGTGACGAGAAATATAAAGATCAACTGGTTTATGAGATTTACGCTGTCTGAGACAAACCGGGTTTTTGACCTAATTTTAAAGAGAATTTACCACAATAATACCTTTACCGGGGCCTTCCTTAATTTCAACCCTAGATACTTGTCCACTACCGGCATAAAATGTTATTTCTGCTTTTGATCGAGATGGCATTGATTCCCAAACACCATCGTTTGAAAACTCCAGATTAGTTATGAACCCATCATCCCAGCGAATTGTAATTTTGTTGGAATTCTGCTTAATCGAACAGCCTATTGTTTCTGCTTGTGGTTGATTCTGTCCGTAAAAACTGCATTTAGAGCGATAATTCTCAGGATAGCTTTTGGTTTCGGCTTGAACACCGACACTCAAACCAGTGAAAGATGCTAGGAGCAAATTTCCCACCAAAACTGCTTTATAAAACAAAGATGAATTGAGTTTCATGGATTGGGTAATTTTGCTAAAAATAACTAACTTTATGTTACTACAATAATCAGACTGTGAGATGTAAATCACGATCTAACACTGAGATGTGGTTAAACTTGCGAAACCCCGATCGCCCTAACCGATCTGTTTCTCTCAAAAACAGCCCTCGGTTTCAAAGCAATTCTCAACAACAGCCACAGCGATCGCCATTCTCCCGGAGTTTCTTGCCGCTTCCACTGGCCGGGGCGACAGTACAGCATTTCGATCAAACAGCGGCGCTGACTAACACTCAGGCGATCGAAGGCAATTCGCACAGTCGGAAATTCCGCAAAAGTGCACCCAGCAGCATCCCGAAAACTCGACTCCAACTGAGATTTATCGCCAACCAACTCAATCTTAGCCACAGGAATAAAACATTTCTCTTCCATAATTTCCAGAGTCGCCGACTCGCAATCAATCAAAAATGCTCTCAAACTAGCCTCAGTGTCCAACTTTAAAACAGGCGGTGCCAGCCAATTTCTCGCTTTAACTGCTGTGGGAGCGATCGCTCTTATTTTACCCTGCGATAAACTTGTTTGAACGGCATAGTTGGGGAGCATTTCTGCTGCGGCAAAACTCTCATTACCTTCTTTACCTTTCACCGCAAAACTCGGTCGCTTTGTCAGAGCAACTTCAGCGCCACTTTCCGAAATTACAGTAGTTATTCCCCACAAAGTTTCACCGCCCACATTCAATTGTACAACCCTCCGTAAATTGAACCATTCATAAATATCCGGCTTAGGAATATCCACCAAAATCAGCAGCGCTATCCCCAGCATCAACAGGTTATAAACGCTCCAAATCCAGCCCAAACTCACACCTTTTAACAAATCAGCAGTCTCGGATACTGTCTGTACGCTGCTCCAGTTTCTAACTAAATTAATGTTTAAATTGTGCCACAAACTGAATGCTGTTGCGGCGAACAAAACAATCAAAGGCCATCCCAAATTCCAGTTAAAATTAAAGCGATCGCTCGCTATTCCCTTCGGTGTCACCTTAAACCCTTTATCAAAGGGCTTGACCATGGCACTGACCACCGTTACTGCTAAAGGAATACACTGAACAAACGAGTATACATCCGAAAGCAAAGCCGATCGCGATCTGCGGTTCAGCCAAGAAAAAACCGTAACTTGCACCAAATAGTAAGGTAGGAAAAAGTACAGCAATTCCCGCGCATTTGTCCGCAAAGGAATTATACCCAAAAACGAATAGGCTAAAGGCATCAACAGAAACAAAACCCTGGTTAAACTGGTAAACCAGTGCAGCAATCCTTCCAAATGAGACAGCCTTTGTACGAATCTGAGTCCGCGAATTGTTAAAGGATTGGAATTAATAAAAAATGCCTGAAGCGTACCTCGCGCCCAGCGCACCCTTTGGGTTAGATGAGCCTCTATATTTTCGGCCGCCAAACCAGCGCTTAATTTTTCATCTAAATAAACTAAGCGATAGCCGGTTGCTGAGAGCCGAATTCCGGTAAAGTAATCTTCGCAGACTGAATCGGTGACAAAGCCTCCCACCGCTTGTAGGGCGCTGCGCCTCACCACAAAAGATGTACCGCAACAAATCACGCTGTCGGCGCTGTCTTTGATTATTTCAATTTGTCTGTAAAATACTTCTTCTTCCGGGGCCAGCACATTTTCTAAACCTAAGTTGCGGGCGATGGGATCGTGGTTGTAAAAGCTTTGCGGTGTTTGAACGAGGGCGATTTCGGGATTCTGAAAAAAGCCTACTGTTCTGGTTAAAAAGTTTTTAGTGGGAATAAAGTCGGCATCGAAAACAACAATTAATTCTCCATCTGTTAGGGATGTGGCGTGATTGATGTTTCCCGCTTTGGCGTGCAGATTATCGGGTCTGGTTATATACTCGCATCCCATTTTTTTTGCCAGCAATTTGATTTCGGGGCGCTTGGTATCGTCGAGTAAATATACTTTTTTGTTGGGATAATCTAAAGCTTGACAGCCGATGACTGTGCGCCGCAAAATAAAAATTGGTTCGTTGTAAGTTGGAATCAAAATATCGACTGTTGGGGCAAATTTTCCCTCTGTAACTGCAACGGCCATGCGATCGGCTTCTCGGCACCTATCTTTGACTCCGAGCATTAAATACAGTTGAATGCTGCTGGTGAAAACCATTAACATTTCTAGGAAAAACAGCCCTAAACTAAATATACCGTTGAGGGGATCGCTTAAATTTAGGGTGGCTAGCGATCGCCACAAAACGTAGCGAATTGTTAAAGCCAAAACTATTGCAACTACCACAGCCCGCGATCGTTTCTGCGGTTGAGGCGAAATTTTCATTGCAGCTAAAGCGGCCGAGACGAGCACGACAGTAGGCACTAACAAATACATCTTGCTCGCAGCGGGTACTTGCAGCCACACAGGCGGGTTTTGCTGCCAAGTATCCATTGTGGCAAAAATGCCGCTGACCGTGCCTTCACGGGCAAACCAGGCTCCGGCGATCGCGCCTGCGAAAGCAACCGCCCCCAAAACGACTAGGGTTGCCGCTGGCATTCGCGAAATCCCCCAAAAGCGGTGTTTCAAGTCTTGAAGGTCAAATCTTGAAGTTGTCATAAAATGTGAAATTCCCGATCGTGCCTGCAAAAGTCAGGGTTTTCTGCTGTCCACTTCCTAATCCCGTGGAAAATACTGACACCCCACTTAACTATAATTTACATTTTTTAACATTTTGACAAAAAAAATGGTAATTCACTGGCCCGCTGGTGGCAAACTGCTCGGCAAGCCCAATCCTGGCCCAGTATAGCAACAGATCCTTTAGATTGTGGGCGATCGAATAACTAGAATAAAATTCCTTTGTAAACGAGGAATTGGATAAAATCCGAATCCAAAGCAAGCTCAAAGGCAAAGGTAGCAGATTTATTGTTCTGAGGAATGGTGTAGATTTAAAAGAAGAGGAGCGGATTAAATCGGCTACAGTTTTAAGTCAATTTAAGCGGATTAAGCTTGTCTAGAAATTGAAAGAAGCATTAAGAGATATTTTTGAAAGTCATCATAGTGTGGAAAAAGGGGGGAAATCACTGCTTGAATGGATTAAGAAAGCACAACCGATTTACAGTGATACCCTAACCATGCTTCGCAATCATCTCGATGGAATTTGTAACTATTTCTTGAGCCGAACAACGAGTGGTGTTAGGTCAGAAATCAACAATCATCTCAAAGTGATTAAGCGTCAAGCCTATGGATTTGTTAATTTTGAAAATTTTCTATCTCGACTGTTAGCTGGCTTTTCTAATTGATTTTTCCGATCGCCGCAAACCAGAATAACCTGAATCTTTACAAGTTAGCTATGGCAGAAATTGAAACCTGGAGCGATCGCCTCCCCAATCTTCCAAAAGGGTTTGTAGAAATTTTCTCTAAACCCCCATAGCTGTTGGGTAATTTTTGAAGATTGGGGAGGTTTCTTAACTCTCAATTGTATTGAACTTTGTACATTTGAAATAAGTCGCCGCTTTGCTTTTTTACGACTTTAGCGCCCGCAGCTTTTATCAGTTTTTCCCAGTCTTCTATTGTCTCTAAAAATACTTCCCCTGCTCGATAAGTTTCCAAAATTGCCCAGTCTTCTGCTAGAGGTGCATTGGGGTTGAGAACATCAAATACAAAGTGACCGCCCGGTTTTAAAACTCGCTTGACTTCTCCCATGACAATATTCCAATAGTCTATGGGATAGTAACAGCTAAAGCCTGTAGCAAGGCATAAATCGAACTGATTCTCTTCGTAATTCAACTTGTGGGCGGGGGCCCATTCTACGCCTTTGAACAGCTTAGAATTGAGCTGGGGGCCGCGAGCGTTTAATGCGTCTCGCGCGGCGCTGCTGATTTCTTGACCGTAAAAATATGCTTCCCACTCCCGCCAAGGGTAGATGAGAAAGCTGACTCCGCAGCCAATGTCTAGACAGCGCTGGTTTTTTTGAGGTTTGGCAATTTTCCAGAAGGGAGATACTGTTTTTGCTTGGAGGGTTCCGGCGACTGATTCTAGGAAAATTGGCATTGCTTCGACTTCTTCGGGTAGGGCGAATGCTTCTCCTTGATATTCGCGATCGAACCGAGTGGCTACTTGCGACAGTAAAACTTGCCAGCTATCTGATTTTCCTTTGGCAAACCAAGTCTGCTCTTGACCTGCAACTGGGTGCTCCGACTTTTTAGACATTCTTGGATTACCTTCTAGAGCCTTTGAGTGCTTTTGTAAAGTTTTGACGGTAAGGCTTATTAAAAATTAACGCGGGCCACAGCAGGGACAGTTTCATGCGGTTTGCAAAATTTCTGTCGAAGTTAGTGCGATCGAAACCGCTCCAAAATTTCCAAATACCGCCGCCGTAAGCGACTAGCAACACCAATCCAATTAACGGTTCCATGAAATAACCCCCTAAGCGACTGATTGGATTTTGAGTTAGCGAGGCAAGGCTCTACTCTTAATCTATCATTTATCGGACGGCTTGGCGCAGGGATACCCGTAGCAATTCCACCTTCAGCTAGATACTTCAAAATCGCTGATGGTGGGAAGCTTAAAAATGTAGCAGAAGTCATTAGTCATTAGTCATCAGTCAGCAGTCATCAGTCATCAGTCAGCAGTGCTGTATCCTCGATCGAGCGCTGCGATCGATCATCAGTCATCAGGAAGAAGGAAGAAGCAATATTCAGTAAGGGTTTGAGCAATTGAGAACGTCCTAAAGGTCGGGCACGGTTGCTATAACAGCCAGGAAAGAGCTTTCAGGGTGCAAGCAAGAAGCGACTTTTGCTAAAAGTCGAGGTGGCAAATCCTGATTCGGTTGAAATTCGGTTGCTGTTGGGGGACGACTTCGCTTTTTGGGACTTCGCAGGCGTGCAACTACTTAAAGATAATTAACTAAGAATTGATAGCGGTGCCCCACAGGTTACAGCAGGCAAACTTTTTCTAGCGGACAATGACGGTAGATAGCTTTCAAAGCAAGGAGGATTTTATGCGTGCAGTGCTGATGGCTGGGGGGTCGGGAACGAGGCTCAGACCCCTGACGTGCGATTTGCCTAAACCGATGGTGCCGATTCTGAATCGCCCGATCGCAGAACACATTATCAATTTGCTAAAAAGGCATAAGATTACGGAAGTTATTGCTACCCTGCACTACCTTCCTGATGTGATGCGCGAATATTTTACTGATGGGGCAGAGTTTGGCGTTCAAATGACTTACGCTGTGGAGGAAGACCAACCGCTGGGTACGGCTGGTTGCGTCAAAAATATTGCTGAATTGCTCGATCGCACTTTTCTGGTGATTAGCGGCGACAGCATCACAGACTTCGACTTGACAGAAGCGATCGAATTTCACCACCGCAAGCAATCCAAAGCCACGTTAATTTTAACTCGCGTTCCCAACCCGATGGAATTCGGGGTGGTGATTACGGAGGAAAATTACCGCATCAGCCGCTTTCTGGAAAAGCCCTCTAGCAGCGAAATTTTCTCCGATACCGTCAATACGGGTATCTACATTTTAGAGCCCGAAGTCTTGGACTACCTACCGGCAAATCAGGAGTGCGACTTCTCGAAAGACTTGTTTCCGCTGCTGCTGGAAAAAAACGAGCCGATGTACGGTTACGTGGCCGAGGGTTACTGGTGCGATGTCGGACAGCTTGATGTTTACCGCGAAGCTCAATACGACGCGCTGCGAGGAAAAGTCAAGCTGGATTTGAGTTACTACAACGAAGTTCGACCGGGGCTTTGGGTAGGTCAAAATACTTTTATTGACGATAGCGCGATCGTCGAAGTACCGGCGATGATCGGTAATAATTGCCGGATTGCAGCCCGAGTTAAAATCGATGCGGGTACAGTAATCGGAGATAACGTGACAGTAGGGGCCGACGCTAACCTCAAACGTCCGATCGTCTGGAACGGAGCAATTATCGGCGAAGACGCTCACATCACGGCCTGCGTGATTTGCCGCAGTACCCGGATAGACAGGCGCGCCCACATCCTCGAAGGTGCTGTGGTCGGTTCAATGTCGATCGTGGGAGAAGAAGCACAAATCGGCCCTTCCGTGCGCGTCTGGCCGAGCAAAAATATTGAATCCGGCGCTTTGTTAAATCAAAATTTAATTTGGGGAGAACAAGCTAAGCGAAATTTATTCGGTCAGCGCGGCGTTCAAGGACTGGCCAATGTGGATATTACCCCGGAATTTGCGGTGAAATTGGGTGCGGCTTACGGCTCGACTTTGAAACCGGGGACTTCGGTATCGGTTTCTCGCGATCAGCGCAGTATTTCGCGGATGGTTTCGAGGTCTTTGATTGCGGGTTTGATGTCGGTGGGAATTAATGTGGTCAATTTGGAATCGACGGCTATTCCGATCGCCCGCACGGTTACATCTACGATCTCAATTGCCGGTGGGATTCATGTTCGCATTTCGCCCGATCGCTCCGACCACATTTTAATTGAATTCTTTGATATCAAAGGCATCAATATTACTAAAGGAGCTGAGAAAAAAATTGAGGGTGCTTATTTTAAGGAAGATTTACGCAGAGCTCTAATTCCCGAAATTGGAGAGATGTCGTACTTTAACCAAGCTCTCGAAATTTACAACCGAATGTTTGAGCGGCAGATGAATGTTGAAGCAATACGCTACAGCAATTCTAAGGTGGTAATCGATTATGTTTACGCGGTTTCGGGAGCAGTTCTACCGCAAATGCTCGCCAAGTTCGGCTGCGATGCGGTGGTGCTCAATGCGAGTCTCAAGCAGACTTCTCTGAGCAATGGCGAACGGGAATATTTGCTCGACCAACTCGGCCGAGTGGTGAAAGCACTCAGCGCTAATTTTGGGGTACAGGTGTCGGCCAATGGCGAACAGCTTATTTTGGTAGATGAGTCTGGGATAGCGATTCGCGGGGAAATGCTGACGGCGCTGATGGTAAATTTGATGCTGACTGCTAATCCGAAAGGTACAGTAGTAGTGCCGGTGAATGCGTCTTCGGCGGTGGAGGCGATCGCCCGCCGCTATCAAAGCAAGGTAATCCGCACTAAGGCGAACCCAACTGCTTTGATGGAAGCCGCTAACAGGAACCCGAATGTAGTTTTGGGCGGCAGCGGCAGTATGGGTTTTATTTTCCCGCAGTTGCATCCGGGGTTTGACGGAATGTTCTGCATTGCTAAAGTGATAGAAATGATGACGATTCAGGAGCGATCGCTCGGACAGATCAAAGCCGAACTTCCCCGCGTCACCCACCGCAGTTACAGCGTCCGCTGTCCTTGGACTGTCAAAGGTTCCCTGATGCGGCATTTAGTAGAAACTCATGCGCCCGATCGTTTAGAATTAGTAGATGGAGTGAAGATTTTTAACTACAGCGACGACAATTGGGTATTAGTTTTGCCCGATGCTAGCGAACCCACAGTCCATATCTTCGCGAACAGCGAAGACCGAGATTGGGTATCGGAAACTTTAAAGGAGTACCGCGCCTTCGTTCACGATTTTGTCACTCAAACCGAGGCTGCGGTTCTCCAAGATACCTTTGGTACTAATGAATAATTGGGAATTGGGCGGAGCGAAGCGGAGGGATTGGGCGGAGCGAAGCGGAGGGATTGGGAATTGGCCCGCGCAGGGCATTGGGCGGAGCGAAGCGGAGGGATTGGGCGGAGCGAAGCGGAGGGATTGGGAGTTGGGCGGAGCGAAGCGGAGGGATTGGGAATTGGGAATAGCTAATAGCTAATAGCTAATAGCGCAGAAAAATTAATAGACAAGATTGTCGCACTCACAAACTATTCAGAAATGTCTCTGGGTTTATCTGCGTTAAAAAGTTGTTTTCCTCTCTCATCAAAGATGTATGCAATTGTTAGTCTAACCATCCTGAATTCGCAAGTGCGATCGCCAATTTCTAATCAACAAATGCCAACGATATTTTGTCCGCTCGATTGAGCGCAATAATATTCGTCGTCGTCGTTCGTAGTGCGAACCGTTTTTGTTATAATAATGTACAGTACGCGATCCGATCCAATTTCCAATTTCCAATTTCCAATTTCCAATTCTCAATTCCCAATTACGCAAAGATAACAGATGAATAGCTGCATTTTAATGGCGGAAATAATTCAACAACCGCAACTCCGTTATACTCCAGACAATCAACTTCAAATCGCTGAAATGTTGATTCAGTTTCCCGGCCCAAAACCTGAAGATCCGCCTGAGCATTTGAAGGTGATAGGATGGGGAAGTTTGGCTCAAGAAATTCACGAAAAATATCGCGAGGGCGATCGCGTGATTATTGAAGGCCGGCTGGGTATGAATACGATCGAAAGAGATGGTATTAAAGAAAAGCGCGCTGAACTAACCGCCCAAAGAATTTACACTCTCGGCGCCGATGCGATGAGCGCTGCACCAGCAGCTAGAACTGCCCCGGAACCGACTCAAATTCGCGACACACCCCCGGCTAATGTGCCGAGCAATGTGGTTCCCATGAGTTCCCGAGGTCGCAGTTCTAGCAGCCCTCAAAGCCCTGCTAACCGCCCGTCTAGCTCGGACTGGAACTCGCATCAGTCTTCTTCTGAGTCCGATCGCCAGTCGGGTTCGTCTAATGAAGCTGACAATCCCGATTACGATCCGATTCCTTTTTAATCACAGCCGTAGGGTGCGTCACTTTCGGGTTGTTCGAGACTCCGCCAGAATGTTGAGAGTGACGCACCATCTATCTATGACTCCGACGATCGCACAATTTCCATTCCAAAAACGCGAGCAAACTGTGTCATAACGATCGATCGCACTCGATCGACCTCAATTCCCGGTATAAATTGATCTAAACTGCCAACCGGTCGATCGGGAATCCCGCAAGGTACGATTTGTCCAAAACCTGTTAAATCCGGGCAAACATTTAAAGCAAAACCGTGCATCGTAATCCAGCGGCTGACTTTAATCCCGATCGCCCCCACCTTGGTACCATCCACCCAAACGCCAGTCATACCCCCAACCCGCGAACCCTTCAGCCCGCAAACTGCCAACACTCCCAGCAGCACTTCCTCCAACTGGCGCAAATACCAGTGCAAATCCTGCTGGTGACGGCGCAAATTTAAAATTGGATAGCCCACCAACTGGCCCGGACAATGGTAAGTCACCTCACCGCCCCGCTCAACTCGGTGCAATTCCGGCTGACTGCGATCGGGGTCAAATTTCAGAAATTCCAACTTCGATCCCAGCCCCAAAGTGTAAACCGGGGGATGTTCCAGCAAAATCAGCACATCAGGCAAATCAGGATTTTCCCGGCGCTCTTGCACCAGTTTTTGCTGGATTTCCCAAGCTTGAGAGTAAGGTACTTGTCCCCAATCGAAGAGCAAGCAGGGTTGTACATTTAGGTTTTGAGGGATAATAGGGGAAAGCATGAAAAAAATCAATAGTGTTTTTACGGAATATTGGTTCAGTTTAAATCAAGAATTGTCAACATATAAAAAAGATTTGAAAGAAAAGTGTTTTGTTTAATACATAATGCTATTGTATAAACTATACCCAAGTTACAGAAGGGAGGGAGCTCTATGAAGCTTGTTATCCAGGGTAAAAACATAGAAATCACCGATGCGATTCGCGAGTACGTCAACCAAAAGATTGAAAAGGCAGTTAGCCATTTTCAAACTTTGACTACAGAAGTCGATATTCATCTATCGGTGGCTCGTAACCCCAGGATCAATCCTAAGCAGACTGCTGAGGTGACAATTTATGCTAACGGTAGCGTGATTCGGGCTGAAGAAAGCACGGAAAGCCTTTATGCCAGCATCGATTTGGTTGCCGACAAGATCGCTCGTCAACTGCGGAAATTTAAGGAAAAACGCCACGACAACAAAATCCAGAGTAGTCCCAAAACAATTGCGGTAGTTGATGAACATCCTGTAGCAGCGGATTTGATTGGCGATCGAACTCCCGAACTTCCTGCCGAGGTAGTGCGGACTAAGTATTTTGCCATGCCTCCAATGACTGTGCAAGATGCTTTGGAACAATTGCAGGTTATAGATCACGATTTCTATATGTTCCGCAATGCGGAAACAGACGAAATTAACGTGCTCTACGAACGCAAGACTCACGGTGGCTATGGAGTTATCCAACCGCGCAACGGCAACGGTAATAGCAAAAATAGCAAAACAGCCGAAAGCGCTGCACATTAAAAATCTAGTGTTGAGAAAAGCTAGATAATTTCTAATTGTTAATGGCTGCAAGTCGTTAGCAAAAAAGGACTAAAGTCCTCACTACGAACGAAAGGTTTGTAGTAAGGACTTTAGTTTTTTCTTGGTTTGGATTTTTAGGGAGCATCTCAGTTTGGCAAAAAGCCTTTTTTTATTATAAGTAATCGCACAGAATTAATTACATACAGCTTCTTTACGGAGGAAGGCTTGTAGCCAAATTTTTGTGTAATTCATTGTGTTCCACTATTTAGTGCGAGCGTCCTCGCTCGCGTATTGTACAAACTCGCTATTCGGGGACGCTCGCACGCTCAAATGGCACACTGAGATGCTCCCGATTTTTAGACAGTAAGGAAAAAGTGAAATCCTCACTACAAACAATAGGATGAACAATTATGCTATTGGAATTAAGACAACTGAAGATTCAACCGGGTCAGCAATTACTGGTAGAGGATGTGAACTGGCAACAATTGGAAAGTATTTTAGCGGAATTGGGAGAAAGTCGTGCTTCCCGAATTTCCTATAGTAACGGACTATTAGAAATTATGGTTCCCCTACCCGAACATGAAAAAGCCAAGGAAATAATTGGCGACATGGTAAAACTTTTATTGGAAGCACGACAAATAGCATTTGAGTCCTTGGGTTCGACAACGTTGAAAAACGAACGCATGAGTCAGGCTGTAGAACCGGATACCTATTTTTACATTCAAAATCAAGCAGCAGTTATCGGTAAAAATCGCCTGGATTTGACACTCTCAGCGGCTTCAGCCCGCTTGAGTGTCAAAGGATTAGCTGTAAGGAATGAAATATCTCAAATGGGTTCTATATTATTTATCAAGCAATGTGATTTAAATCACAAACTAACTTTACAAAATCTTTAAAAATAAAAGTACAGAGTTATGTTACCTATTTTCAGGGTATGAAGACCATGACAGTAAGTTCTGCTAGCCTCCCCAAAATCTCTGTGGAGGCGATCGCCCAGCGCGTCTTTGCCTTCCGCCAAATTACTCCCCTCGACAGACAACTGCTTCACTCAGCAGTCCTCAACGGGCTAGACAAAAAGGATCAATTTTACATTAACCGATTGTGTGAGGGCATCCAAAACGGATTGATTCTGGTTGTGGAATAACTGGGCTGCACTATCTCTGACTAGATTGAGAAGTTATTCTAAAATTTATGTTCGAGTCTGTATCTGCTGGAACTCAGTTCGGACAGTATTTTTTCTTTTGCGATCGATCGACATCAGAAATAATCATATTTAAATATTATCGATCGAACTTTAACAACCAAAAACCTGTATAAGTCATACCGCTGTCATCAGGCTGCACTAACAAAAAATGCAATCCTTTACTTAATTGCTGGCGCTGTTGGTAAATTTCTGCAGCCGCCTTCACTTCCCTATCTTCAAAAGTAGCCACAACCCACCTATCTGCCAATCCAGCTTCCAAAATCAATCCATCTGGAGCACCAGCAATATAATTCAAAGCAAAAGGTTTAACATCCTGAAGCCATTTAGCCAACCGCATCGACTGTCGCCCGCCGTCAATCACAACACCGGGCACCGGTACTGTGGAAGCTAAGCCCAAAGTCAGCGGTAGCAGCAATTCAGGCATTTCCAGTATTGGTATGGGACGTTCTTGAAAAGCTTCTACAATATCGCCTGCGGCTAGGGAAGCAAAACGCCAGCCATCACCCCAAAGGTTTTCGGGTAAAGGAACCGGCGGGGGAGTCTCAAGGGCGATCGGGCTGTAATTTTCGGCTGTATAATTAGGCATACTCGAATATTCTTCTGCCCGTTTTTGCAGCAGCAATTTCAAAGCTGCAGTGCGGCGAGTCGCTTCTACTTTGATACCCAAAACCTTGCCCGCAGCTTCGAGCAAACTGAGAGATTGAGGCCTAAATACTTGAATCAAATCCGGCAAATTCTGAATTTGAGCTTGCTGGTGCAACTGCGCCGCCAGCCAATTAGAATTAGCTTCCGACTGGCTGCAAAAAGCGCTAAATTGAAAAGTTTGTGCCCCGTCGCAAATTAATAATTCCCACAATGGTTTACCTGTTTCGTCTTGCAGGGGGCGGCGGTAAAAATCGGCTTGCCAAATACGCATGGGAGTTAAAAAATAAAATCTACAACTCAATAATTTTAATATAACCAGGGAACACTGCGTTTTTTTTAATAAAATCCTACAGGGTAATCTGCAGTAAGGGTAAAAAACTGGCTTCTTTGTCGGGAGTGCATCCGAGACTGTATAAAAAACCCGGTTTCTTCGATATTGATGCGATCGCGCAATGTATTATTTAAGATGGTTAACCAAATACATATCCATTTCGCCCTTATTTTTAGCAAGGATTTTCCCTCGATATTCACATTCACAAAAATCCTTAACTAATTCAAACGTTGCACTAGAAATATTGATTTTTCCAGGCACACCCGAAGATTCCATCCGAGATGCAGTATTAACTGTATCTCCCCAGACATCATAGGCAAACTTCTTATTCCCAATTACCCCAGCAAGTATTGGGCCTGAATGAATACCGATCCTGATATCCCAATAAGGAATGTTTTGTTGAGCTTTATGCACTTTTCGCAACTCCATAAATTGTTGAATTTCTAGAGCTCCGAGTACAGCATCAAAGGCGTGTGTTGCCCTTGGGACAGGAATTCCCGCCGCACACATATAGCTGTCGCCAATAGTTTTTAATTTTTCCAAACAATATTTATCCATCACGCGATCGAAATAAGAAAAACAATAGTCTAGTTCGTCAACTAAATCTCGCGGAGTCATCTTTTCGGCTAACTTAGTAAAGTCTTGAAAATCCGTAAATAAAACCGATACGCAATCATAATGAACGGGTTCCACTTTGCCGTTATTTTTGAGTTCCTCGGCAATTTCAACCGGGAGTACGTTCAACAGTAGCTGGTCGGATTTGTGCTTTTCGGCATCGAGTTCCAAATACAGATTATTCATCTCTTTAAAGCGTTCGGCATTGCGGATTGCTGAGGATAGTTGCAAAGCCAAAAGATAGCCAATTCGCAGGTCTTCTTGAGTGTAAGATCGCGGCTTGGTTGTGGCAAAATTAATTGTTCCTAAAACCTTACCTTCACTTTCCAAAGGAAGAATAATTTGTGAAGAGTAGGGCGACAAAATAGCAGTAGCACCCGCTTCTTGAATTAATTGAGGTTGACGTGTTTTGAAGGCTTTGTTAATTGGGCTGCTGTCTGGTAGGGCAGCAATCTCTATAGGGATATGCTTGCCAAATAAAGTCGTGCAACTGCTAGAGCTGTGCAGGCAAACGCTACAGTGTTCAAAGTCTAGCAGCCATTTGGCTTGCTTGCCTACTACCCGCAAAATCTGATTGAGATCGAGGGTGCGGTTAATGGCAGTGGCAATTTCGTTGACGGCTGCAATGCGGATAGAAAGCGCCTGAGTTTCTGCTAACAAACGGCGGGCAGTTAACAAAAGTTCTTCTCGGTCTTGCTCTTCTAGCCGTTCGCCCATAATAGGGGTATGAGATTATAGATCAATACGGTTTACTTAAGACGATCCAGGCGGTAAAAGATTATGAAAAATTAATCAATACTGCGATTGCTTCGGTCTTCGTTCCGGGAGCATCTGAAGTTTTGCAAAAAGCATTTTTTTTATTGAGCGTGCGAGCACCTCAAATGCAAAACTGAGATGCTCCCCCTTCGTTCCTCTTTTGGGAAAATCTTCAGTAAACCGTAGTGGATTATAGATTACAAAGCATCAATTTCTAGGGCAATTGCATCGGTATATCGATTGACAAAGCTAAACAAATCTGCTGTGGCAATAATCTCAAAGATTTCCGCATCATCTAGCCCTAAATCCCGCAGATTTTGGTAATGAGCTTCTGTCATTTCCAGGGGTTTTGTAGCCGCCAGCAAGCCAAAGCTAATGACAGCTTTATCCCGTTTTGGCAGAGGGCAGTTGGCAAAGTCAGAAACTAGGGTTCGCAGGACTTCTTCGCTCATCCCCAAGGCAGACAATCCGTGCAGGTGAACTTGGAGAGCGTACTGGCTGTTATTGAATTGGGAAATAGCGACACCGACCATTTCTTTAAGAGTTCTGGGTAAGTCTCCTTGCAGGATTGTTCCCCGGAATTTTTTCCAATTTGCTTCTAATAAGTCTGGGTTGATTGCCATTGACTTGAACAGGTTGGGGACGATACCAAACCCCAATTCTGTCAATATTTCGTCGTAGACTTCTTTGGCTTTAGGATCTGTAATTTCCTCGTATTCGATAAGTGGAAAGTGTGTCATGGTTTTATGGAAGTTTACGACTGTTAGGTGTGGTTGGGATTGCCGCAGTTGTTATGTAACGCCACCGCAAGGGTTACGTTACCAAATCTTTTGGCTTTAGTAGGATTGATGATAAAATGCACCGCTGTCAACAAACCGCGAATTTTGAAAATGAGCTAGCAACAAATCTAATTTTTGAGGCTCAATTAAATTTACTATTATAGCAATCATTGGAGCAAATAAAAATCTGTGGCGATCGCGCCTGAGACTAATATTAAACTGTCTCAAGAGCTAACGTCAAGCACCGGCAGTCGATCGCGCGTGTGGGGCGAAATTTCAGCAAAACTCTTGAATTGGATAGTACGGCCAGGTTCGCGAATTTTCCGGCAAAAAACACTAGGTTCGATCGCCCGATAAAACTCCACAAATTCGGGCTCATCTGATGCAGCAGGGCGCAGAAGGGAAAAAACAAAATGCTGTGCGATTTCGTTTATTTAATTGGCAGTTTGGGCGATCGACAACCCATAGCCCAGACAAGCTACGCTAATGCCTGCAACAAGAGTTATTATAATAAACTGTAAACTTTTATCTTTGTCGCTGCATTTATGAACCCTGCCCTTACTCAGTTTGGCGCTCAGATGTCCCACCTCACCGGCGTGCGGGCGATCATGAAAGATATTATTGAAACTCTCAGAGCCGGCAGCGGGCAGGAGTTTATCAATTTGAGCGCGGGAAATCCGGTGATTTTGCCCGAAGTCGAGAAATTGTGGCGCGATTGCACGGCCGAACTTCTGGCGAGCCCGGAATACGGCGAAGTGGTTTGCCGCTACGGTTCCAGTCAAGGCTATCAGCCGTTGATCGATGCTGTAGTGACGGATTTTAACCAGCGTTACGGACTGAATTTGACCGATCGCAATGTGCTCATTACTCCCGGAAGTCAATCAATTTACTTTTACGCAGCCAACGCTTTCGGCGGCTACACTGCACCGCGAACACAGATTGCCGATCCTAATTCGGAAATCCCAAATTTCAAATCGATCGTCCTACCGCTGAGCCCAGACTACACCGGTTACGGCGGCGTGAGCTTAATTCCCGAAGCGGTAATCGCTTGCAAACCCACCCTCGATATTGATGCAGCGGCGCACAGATTCAAATACCGGCCGGATTTCAGCCAACTGTCGATCGACCAAACCACCGGTTGCGTCATCTTTTCCCGTCCCTGCAACCCCACCGGCAACGTTCTCACCAACGACGAAGTTCAAAAAATAGCAGATTTAGCCGCTGTTTTCGACGTGCCGGTGTTCGTCGATTCCGCCTACGCCCCTCCTTTCCCCTCCTTGAATTTTACCGAAATGACACCGATTTTCGGCGGCAACATCGTGCATTGCATGAGTTTGTCAAAAGCGGGATTGCCGGGAGAAAGAATCGGAATTGCGATCGGCGATCGAAACATTATTCAAATATTAGAATCTTTTCAGACCAATATGTGCATTCATTCGCCGAGATACGGACAGGCGATCGCCACACGCGCCATTAATTCCGGCGCTCTTGCCGACATTTCCTTCAAGGTAATTCGCCCGTACTATCAAAGCAAATTTGCGATCGTAGAAACCACCTTAGAACAATCGATGCCGAAGGATTTGCCGTGGTTCTTGCACCGAGGCGAAGGAGCAATTTTTGCGTGGTTGTGGCTAAAAGATTTGCCAATGACGGATTGGGAACTATACCAAAAATTGAAAGAAGTCGGCGTAATAGTGGTGCCAGGAAGTTCTTTCTTCCCCGGTTTGCGGGAAGATTGGCAGCACAAACACGAATGTTTGCGAATTAGTTTGACTGCGACAAATGATGAAATTGAGACTGCGATGAAACGATTGGCTCAACTCGTGGAAAAAGTTTATCGCGGCAAATAGGAATACGCTCGAACATACCATTTCCCAGTTAGCGGAAACAAGCATATGAATATCGATGTTTTACTCCGGTAGATTTCGATTATAGGTTATATCGTGTCCGGTCGATCGACCGCACAGATCCGTTTTGATTATAGTAATCGACCCGACATGATATTAGACCTCTGGCACTAAATCGCCTTCAATTCCTTCAATTGTCTGCGTTATATCGTTTCCGGTAGCATCGTCAGGTGATTTAACCGGCGCTAGGGCGCAGAGAACACAGAGGAAGACAAGAGAGAGATGAATACAGAACTATGAAGCGCGGATTTGATCTGACTCGATTTTATAATTGGGATGCTACCGGATTTGATATTAATCGGCGTCGCTCTGCCTGATATCTGCGGTTTCCGTATCTAGTTGTGATATCAAATCCGGTAGCACTCCTCATGATGTTAACTGTTAACAGTCAACAGTCAACAGTCAACAGTCAACAGTTAATTTACTATTCCGATGCTACCGGATTGGATAGGCTTTAAGAAGCTAATCTGTTGTAGAAAACGGGAGCATCTCCTGCATATTGAAAAGCACTAAGTAGAAAGGCGTAAATATTTGTAGTTGGGATGAGGCAGGAGTCAGGAGACAGAATGCAGGAGGGATTGGGGTTTTAGCCTCATTTATCTTTCTTAACACAGTTGTGTTTTTCCCCACCGACTTACTTATTATAGAACCCATTTGACATCTTTGAGTTTTTGGGTTGGGTGACGAGAAATATAGAGATCAACTGGTTTCTGAGATTTACGCAAGGGCGAGAAACCGGGTTTCTACGAGTTTTTGGGTGACGAGAAATATAGAGATCGAACCGGTTTCTGAGATTTACGCAGAATAGATATCAAAGGGGTTCTATCAAGCTCCTGCACAGATGTTCCCGTAAAAAACCTTCGCAATTTTACAATTAAATTACCCGATAAACAAAACTCAAACTTGCCCAAACATTCACATCCAAAGCCAAATCATCAGTGGAAATCCCCAACTTCTCCACACCCGGAATACTAGCATTGTGCAAATCTTCCAAGACGGCCTGCGCGACAATTAAAGGATTCAACAATTCTCGGATTGGTGAAGCATTCCTCACTTGCTGCATTCCTTCCTCGATCGCCGCCTGAGTTCGAGTGAAGGGTTTTTCACTAAATATAATTAGAGTTTCCCCTAGTCCGCTCGGGCCCGATACCACCCAGCCGAAAGTCCCAGCGCCCGGTACAGTCAAATTCTCTCCGGGGGCGATCGCCACCGACATCGCTCCGGGATCATTTTCGATCTGAGAATTCATTACCAACAGGTGTCCGGCATTATCCGACGAAAACACCGCAGCATACACCGGGCGATCGCTTTCGTTAAACAGTCTGTACTGAATTCGATCGCCCTTGTTGACGCTGAGCATATCGATATTTGCCAATTTCTCGCTGTCTGCGCTCATGGGCTCCAAGCGATAAGTGCGATCGGCTCGCACCGGCTCCCGCTGCACCATCACCTTGGCTTGTGGGGCCATAGTTGACAGCACCGCCCGCACCTTCAGTCGCGAAGACCCCTCATTGACAGTCAGCCGCAGCAACTTCGTCGCCAGCAACGCTTTCAACTGCGGAGCCAACCGCTGCACGGCCACCTTCACCGCTTCTCCCCCGTCGCCCTCGGTGTCGGGAACCGGCCTTTGAGCCAGAGAAAACAAGCCGTAGCGCCGTTGATACAAAACAGGCCGATCCGACGAAGTTTCAGCTAAAATCGTTTCCGGGACTGTGCCAAACCGATAGTCAGCGGGTTGATCGCTCCCTACCACCGAAACTTGCGGCACAGTCGCAAAGCCACTCGTAGCGTCTACCCGCTCGATCCGTTCCAAACCAGAGTCCAAAGCTACTGTCAAACCGATTTTTCGCGGAAATACCCGAATTTCTTCCCTCACGAGTTCGCCGGCGGTTAATTGTCTGTTTGGGCGATCGCCCCCGTCTAAAATTTGAGCCTTAGCAGTCAAGCCCGTGCGAGCCTGCACCAAAAGTAGTGAAGTGTACCCATCGCCTAGGGAATCGCCCTGGATCGATGCAGCAGGCGAACCCACAGCAAACACCGAGTTCCCCGCCCATTCCAAAACCCCCGCCGACAAACCGCCGAGCCACAACTGCACAGTTTTGCCGCCATCTTCCACCGCCGTTACAGCGCCATCAGCCGCCACAGAATTCAACATTAAATTTGAAAAATTAACTGCAGGCGGTGCCGTTAAATTGTCATGGCGAATTTGCGGTTGTTGCAATAACCCCGCCATTTCCTCGACAGTACCCGCGGCGCGACTGAAACTGACGCTGAAACTACTAGCGGGAGTTGCTAACCACAGAGTTTGGGTGAGGGCGTAGGTAAACAAACCGGCGGTAAATCCGTTCCACTGTTGTTCGGCGGCGAGTTGGGAATTCGCAGCAGCAGCAAGTACCGCGGCCGCCGGACGGAGATTCGATCTCGATCTGAGGCCTTGGGCAAACGTTAATTCTCCGATGCTTTGCTGGCCGATGGTGGAGCGCGGACGGGAGCGAATGCGAAAGTTGCCGTTTTTGGGCAATTTTTGATAGGTGTAGCTGGTGTCGAGGATGGCGATCGCATTTTCTGTCGGGAGCGATCGCATCAACAGCAGCAGCGTTTCCTCTGAAATATCGTTCACCACTCGGTTTGCTAACAGCGGTACAACGTCATCCGCCGGCACCAAACTATTGTGCAATTTGCCTGGAGTGTCGATCGAACCGACTCGACTACCGCAGCCGCTAAAGTGAAAAATCACCGCATCGCCTGGTTTTGCTTGTTCGGTTAAATGAGTGACAAAAGCCGTCTCGATATTTTCCCTCGTAGCTCGATCGTCAGTCAAAGTCAGAATGTCCGACGGCGCAAATCCAAACCGATCGATCAGCAATTCCCGCTGTAATTCCACATCCGTCACGCAGCCATACAGAGGCGAGTCTGGATATTTATTGATCCCCACCAACAAAGCCAATTTACGCGCAGTCGGCTGGGCTAAGGCTTGGAGGTAGCGATCGCCCAACCGCAACCACAAAGTTTCGCCGATCCCGATCGCTGCCAGCATCCGGCCAGCTTGCTGTAAAAATTCCCGCCGCTTCAGTCCCATTTTTAAATAGCTGTGAATTTTCTGTTGTGAATTTTAACTTAAATACCCCTCAATATTTTTTGGGGATTTAATTATATCCGGGCTGATGCAGAACCTTTATATTGCAGGTTTGCACCGCACGCCGAGAACCCTAGAATTAGCAGGTACAACCACCGTTTGGCTAATGAGTGTCCGGTGCGGCACGCCTCGCCGGCGGTGAACACCGCACCTTACTACTATAACTAGCCTATCAAACCACTTTTCGCCTAATTTTTGTAGATGGTGACTGTTAATTATTCAGATATTTTTTAACTTTTAAGTTAAAATTTTTGAGTTTCAAGGTGAAATTTTCAATTTTCCCACTCAAAACTCAAAAATTTTAACTTTTCAGAATGCCACCAATACCAAAGTTCAAGACTTAAATCTCGTAACTAAAAATATTCATAGCCTTAGCTAATTCGGCTGCAACTTCCGGTCGAGAAAACTGTGGCGGCGGCAATTTTCCAGCCCGCAGCATTTCCCGCACCTTGGTTCCAGACAAATGCACCCGTTGTTCGGGACTGCTGGGGCTTGTTTTAGTTGTAGCCATTTGTTCCGTCAGCTTGCAATAGAAAGCGTGCTCGAATTTCATCGGCACAATTCCCAATTCTCCCGGCTCAAATTCGTCAAAAATGTGTTGGGCATCGTAAGTGCCGTAATAATCGCCAACTCCAGCGTGATCGCGCCCTACAATAAAGTGAGTACACCCGTAGTTTTTGCGGATTAAAGCATGAAAAATGGCTTCTCTGGGCCCGGCGTAGCGCATCGCCGCCGGATTAATTGCCAAAATTACGCGGTCTTTTGGATAGTATTTTTCTAGCAAAATTTCGTAACAGCGCATCCGCACGTCAGCCGGGATGTCGTCATCTTTAGTCGTCCCTACTAGCGGGTGCAGAAACAAGCCATCTACTGTTTCTAAGGCGCATTTTTGGATATATTCGTGGGCCCGGTGGATGGGATTTCGGGTTTGGAAACCGACTATAGTTTTCCATCCTTTTTCTTTGAACATCTGTCTCGATTTCGCCGGGTCAATCTGATATTGAGGAAACCGGGTGTCTAGTTCGCGTTCTAACAGCCAAACGTCGCCTGCGAGGTTAACCGGCCCGGCTCGGTCTACTACTTGCACGCCCGGGTGTTTGAGGTCGTCGGTACGGTAGACGTTGACGGCTTCTTCTTCTTTGCTGTAGCGGTATTTTTCTGCGAGTTCCAAGATGCCGACAAATTCGCCAGCCGGGGAGTCGAGGCGCACTAACGCGCCTTCTTTGAGGTTGTCGGCGACTGCTTCGCTGACTGAGAGGGTGATGGGAACCGACCAAGGGATGCCGTTGGACAGGCGCATTTCTTTGACGACCGATCGATAATCAGCTTCGTTCATGAACCCTTTGAGGGGGCTCAGGGCTCCGATGGCGATCATTTGCAGGTCAGAGATCGATCGATCCGAAAGCTGAACTCGCGGCAATACTTCTGCTTTGTCAAAAAATTCTTGTCTTTGGTCTAGTGTGGCAATGCGGTTGACCAGGATGCCGCCGTGAGGGGCAATGCGGTCTAAATTCTGGCTCATGTCGATTTGAGGTTTTAGATTTAAGATGTTGGACTTTAGCTACCTATATCCTACCAAGGTGTTGTTACACTTAATCAGTTTTTCTAGTAAACTCCAGCACAGAATATACATTATATTTACAAAATATAATTTATTAGCTAGGTTATAATATTTTATAATTTTCTAACAAAATTTATCGACTTCTGACAAAAACATTCAGGATTGACAAATCTTAAAGCTCATATTATTCATGCCAAATTAATAAACTTTTAGTCTTTAAGTATCACTTCATGGGCGAACTTCTATCGATTCAGCGAATAGATAAATCGTGAATTTAATTGTCATATTTACTCATAAAAGCCTTTCCTGCTGTACATTTTTAAATCATACAAACAACTAATTTTTAAAAGTTAACTGTGTTTTTTCAGATCAAAATTAGCCTCTAAATTTATATTTCTCACAATATTAGAAATGCCCTATTGTTAGCGACTAAGCAGTTAGCGATCTTCATCAAATTATATCATGTCCGGTTGATTTCGACAACAAAAACCAAATATTACGATTATAATTTACTAGACTGGACATGATATTATATCAGTCGAGGTAATCACACTCGACACTTTTTTAAATAACCATAAAGTTGAATTAATTGATGTCTTGAAAGTAGATTTTAAGGTACCAAACAAGCCCTTTTCAACTCGATCAGCGATGCCACGCTCCGCAATATTAAGCAAATAACTATCGAGTTTCACAATTTTATGCCAGGTTCTATGAACGCTGAGAAAGTTCACACAATTGTAAACACATTAAAAAGATTGGGTTTTGTCTGCCTCCCATTTTCATATTTGTTCCCTGACATGGATATCTGTAATTTTTTGTTTATTAATACGAATCTGTGTAAAGACCCGTATAAACACTGGCTTAGTTTTCAAATTATCCACTTATTTCTCATTATATAAAAAAATAAATCATTTCTACTCCGTTCGGGAATTCATCGCTAATAAACTATTACTAAATATCGGCGATAAATTCACCGTAAAGTTAAGCGTCATCCTGTTGAAATTCAATACTATTCAAATCTATAGCTTTTATTTTTTGACAACTAGCTAGTTTGCGACCAACTTGTTATGAAGCATTTTCAGTTGCAATAATTCTTCACCCAGCAGAGGAGGTAAGGGAATTTGAACTTTCTCCAGCATACTCTGAATCCGATATCTCCAATCGTGACGAGCTAAACTCTCAACATAGTTGCGTTTGTATATCGACTGAAGGCGCTGCGTGTCTTGTAAAAGTTCTTCAACTAACTCCACACTTTTTTGTGGATTGTCTGGTAACTCAATAGTTGCATCTTCCCAGTTCAGCAACTCATCATACAGAGGTGTAGTTGGACGTTTCCCAACAATCGCGCCACCAGTCGCAGCACCGTAAAACCACCGCAGCGTAATAAATGAGTAAGGAAACTTACGCATACCAGGATATATCGTGTCAAATGCTAAGGTAATTTTACTATTTCTCAAAATATGAAATAGTAGGAGAGTATCTTCTTCATCTTGACGTTTTTCGTAAGGCAATTTCGGAAATTTTACTTGGTTCCGGGGTGTCGATCTATAGTAGATTTTTTCGGAACCAGGTTGATTGAATTTATTAAAAAAAGCCTTGTGATACTGTTCGGGTATCCGCCCAAAGCTAGTTAAATCAATGGAACGTTTGACTTGACACGAACCTTGACCAAGAACATCAGCGCCAAAAGGCAGCAGCGATACTGGGATGTTAAAATATTGCTGGAGTTCATCTATAACTTCGGGTAGCGCAACGAATAAATGATCTAAATGATAGACATTTTTAGAGTAAATGTTAGGATTCCAGGAGTCGAACACATAACCGATAACAAGATCAAAACGTTGCCGCCACTTAGGTATGCTTGATAGTAGTTCTAAATCTGAGCCTGAGATGCCAATAGTCAGTAAAACATTGGATTTGTTCGACAATTCAGGTAAAGAGGCTAACTTATAGAAACCTGTAGTAGACTTGATAGCTTTACGGACAATTCGATTAGCTAGTGGAGGCAGTTCCGATGACCACTTTAGTAAGTCCTGACCCGATGGTATCAAAAGTTTTGCGTTGCAGGTTCGTACCAGAATATTTTCTAATTCAAAAACTGTGTCCCAGAAGACGCTAGATGATAAACCCCGTGAAGAGAGTATAAAAATATTCATAGCTAGTTGCTGACCTTAGAGTAGTATCCAAAGTATTATAGAATCCATTTGATATCTTTTGTAAAATCCTTCCTTACAGGGCAACTATTCTAGCCTAAATCTAGGATTATACTGATTCGCCCAAACCTAGTTGTGGTAATAAGTCGGGAATAGATGTCAAAGGGGTTCTATAGTGTGTGTCTGGTGACTATTGTGATGAAATGTTTAAGAATATTTACCGAAAAATTGAGGTAAGAGCCCCGTCATAAGCTCGACGGCTTTTCTATCTCTAAGGAAATTAAGCAATATTGAACTACGTAATATCCCTGAAAGTTTGTAGTAAGATTCAATACAAGTTTTTGAACAGACTTGAGGTAAGGGGTTCTGCCCAGAAGTAGGGTAGGTAAAATTTCAAACGCACCGCGAGAATGTAGTCGAAGGAGTTCAACTGGTATAAAAAGAATCGCCCGGGGTAAAAGCCGGGGTTCAAAATGTCTGTCAGACCTAAAGAAAGAAAACCAGTTCTGGTTGTTTGGAGAAATCCAACTAGGCAGGGCATTGTCTAGTAGGAGAGAGGGTGTCAGACGGGGCTTGCTCCGCATCCTTTGCCAGTATTCTAGAATTCCCACGCCTTCAGGCCCGGGAGTGTGTCAAGCTAATTTAACGGTGGCCCGATATAATCACTGTTGTGAAACTCAGGCATAAGGTAAAAAATGGCACAAGCAAAGATTGGAATTATCGGTGGCAGCGGTTTGTATAAAATGGCAGCCCTCAAAGATGTGGAAGAGGTAAAAATTGATACACCTTTTGGAACGCCGTCGGATGCCGCAATTGTGGGAACCTTGGACGGTACGCCCGTGGCATTTCTGGCAAGACACGGCCGCAACCACACTTTTTTGCCTTCAGAAGTGCCGTATCGGGCAAATATTTATGCAATGAAGAGTTTGGGAGTTGAGTATTTAATCTCAGCGTCGGCGGTTGGTTCTCTGAAAGCAGAGGCAAAACCTTTAGATATGGTAGTGCCGGATCAGTTTATCGATCGCACAAAAAATCGAGATTCTACTTTTTTTGGAGAAGGAATAGTCGGTCACATTACATTTGGCGACCCGATTTGCGGCGAATTGGCTAAAGTGTTGGCAAGTGCGATCGAATCCTTAAACATCCCCGATGTTACCCTGCACCGAGGCGGTACTTACGTCTGCATGGAAGGCCCGGCATTTTCCACAAAAGCAGAATCAAATCTTTACCGCAGTTGGGGGGCGACAGTCATCGGGATGACAAATTTGCCCGAAGCAAAATTAGCCAGAGAAGCAGAAATTGCCTATGCAACTTTAGCATTAGTCACCGATTACGACTGCTGGCACGAAGATCACGACAGCGTAACCGTAGAAATGGTGATTGCCAATTTGCACCGCAATGCAGAAAATGCCCAGAAAGTTATTCAAAAAACTGTAAGGATGCTAACAGAAAATCCTCCCGTTTCCGAGTCGCATTCTGCTTTGAAATATGCAATTCTGACTCCGCTGGATCGAGTGCCTGCCAGAACTAAGGATAAAATGGGTTTGTTGTTGCAGAAGTATTTATAGAGCAGACGCTAGAACCAGAAACCGGGTTTCTTAGATTAGTTTGGCATCCTACCAAAGATTTTTCGAGAGAAATCCGGTTTCTCAATGGTGTTCCAGACGGTATTAATTAATCAACTGCTTGAACGCATCGTGGTCGCGAATTTTTTCTAAATCAACTTCTGTTTGTGCTAACTGTTTACACAAATTAGGATTGAGATTGAGGGCGCGCTTTAAATTTTCAATTGCTAATTCAATTTTACCTTGTAGGGCGTAACATCGGGCTTTATTGTACCAAATTCTGTAGAAATCAGGTCTAATTTTAGCAGCATTGTCGTAGGAGTCGATCGCTGCTTCGTATTTTTGCAGTTTTGAGAGTGCAACGCCTCGATTGTTCCAAGCGTCAGTATAATCGTTCTTGATTTGTAGAGCTTTATTGTAGGAAATTACTGCTTGTTCGTATTCCTGCATTTTGGAAAAAGCAACGCCTCGGTTGTTCCAAGCATCGGCGTAGTCGGGTTTGGCTTGGATGGCTTGTTCGTAACAGCCGATCGCCTCCGGGTACTTCTGCAATTCCAACAATACTACGCCTCGGTTGTTCCAAGCGTCGGGATACTGCGGGCGAATTGTCGTAGCTTGTTCGTAGGAGGCGATCGCCTCTGGATACCGCTGCATTCTAGTGAGCACTACTCCCCGGTTGTTCCAGGTATCTGCTAAATCCGGCTGAATTTGCAGGGCGAGATTGTAAGCTGCGATCGCATCTTCGTAGCGGTTTTCAAAGAAACAAGCATCTCCCTGTTTGGCATAGTCTCCCGCCGTCAATAACTGTTGGTAATTGCCGTAGTTAACCGGAGTAAATTCTTGAATTTGGGCGTCGGGCAATAACAAGTCTGTTTCTGCATCCGCCTGGTGACTTTGGTGTTTAATTTCCCCTAAAATGCCTTCAGCATCGGAAATTAATAGTTTTAATTGAGAGATGGTATCGTAATGGAGACTTTCGATTTCTTGGCGAGCATTTGTTGTCTGCTGGGACAATTTATTAAACAGAAACCAAACCCCGACTCCGGCTGCTGTCGGAAGCAAAGTTAAAGCAATTACCAGCCCGTTTAGCAGTGTCGCCGTGCGCCCGAAAGCAGTGTCAACTTCTTCTTGAACTCGATCGCGAATTTCTGCTTTAATTTGCTGCTCTGGCAATTGTTGCTGCACCAACTGTGCTGCAGCCCTCGGTTGTGAGGCAGAAACGCTGCAGGCGCAGACTAGAATAGTCGAAAGGGCGATCGGGCTAATACTTGCTCTAAAAATACTTGACAAACGCATTGCCTTAGTGATACGCACCTGATTTGCGATTTTCATATGTCAAGAGATGCTGGTAAGTACGATCTCAGACTAGCCCATTTGTTTACAAAGTATTAAATACAGGATATCTGTTGTGCAATCCCCTCCGATTAAGTGCTTGACGCAGGAATTGCTAGACGAAGTTACAGCTTCCTCCCGCAGCAGCCCGCGCCAGCGACAAAACTACAATTTCCACGATTTGTCAGAAAAGGTGCAGCGGTTTGTCAACGTGCTGCAACCGGGTACCTACGTGCGCCCTCACCGACACCTCCGCCCGCCTGCAGTTAACGGTTTTGAGTTTTTTGTAGTGATTCAAGGAGCGGTAGGTATTCTTATTTTGAACGAAAACGGTCAAATCTTGCGATCGTTGCAAGTGGGTGCAGCCGGGCCCACTCGCGCTGTGGAACTTCCCGAGGGTACTATTCACACCTTAGTAGCTTTGGCTGCGGATACTGTGATTTTGGAGTTCAAGGAAGGGCCCTATGACGTGGCTGCGGATAAAGACTTTTTGCCCGGTTTTCCGGCTGAGGGAAGTGCGGCGGCGCGGGAGTTAGTCAGGCTTTGGGAAGCTGAGTTTAAGGGTTGACTGTTGGCTGTTGACTGTTGACTGTTGGCTGTTAACTGTTGACTGTTGGCTGTTGGCGGTTGGCTGTTGGCTGTTAACTGTTGGCTGTTGGCTGTTGACTGTTGGCTGTTGGCTGTTGGCTGTTGGCTGTTGGCTGTTGGCTGTTAACAAATAACAAATAACAAATAACAAATAACAAATAACAAATAACAAATAACAACTAACTAACAAATCTAATTGTTGTCATCCGATTGTATAAATCTGGGGCGGTGCGAATAATTTTTCTCAGAAGTTCATCTGTTACCCAAAAGATGAGGGGAAAGGAAAACTTGTTGCTGAATTCGCTGCAGACTAGGTTGGTAGAAACGAGGAGTCGATCGATCGACTCCACTGATTCCAAGCCGAGAATCATTAATGCTGGGGGCGTTTTGTTGTCTACTTCTGCTGCGATTGTCGTGTAGAGAGTTGTCGCCGATTTTGACAACAGCAGTTGTTGCGGTTTATGGGTACAAGTTGCTTGCAGGCGATCGACTATTTGCTGCCGCAATTCCAGGGAGTTGCAGTTGACTAAAACGAAAGAAAAGTAACCTTGGGAAAGATGGATCGCTCGAATTAAGGTTGAGAATGACCGCTCGTTATATTTAGCTACATCGTACTTAGTTGGAGCGTCTTTGGCTGTATTTTCTGAGTGTTTTTCAACCATAAATTACACTTATTTTATGTTTGATCAATCTTAGGGATTAAATGCTGTCGATCGAGACAATGTGAAGGGATATTTTTACTATAAAAATATTGGGCTTATCATAACACTATTTTCAAATAAAATCAATAGAACAATAGACATATAGCAATTCTCAAGTGAGTGAAGTATTGGCCAACAGACGAATCCTCTCAAAGCCTATGAATAGCAGGCTCGACAAGAATGAGGGGAAAAATCTAATTAATTAACAATTCTTCAATTTCTAAATCCCCCCAATCTAAAATCCTTCGATGCGGGCGCTGACGGCGAAGTCTCAAATCTCAAACTTTTACGATCGCGAAGCCGAAGTATCTAAATTCGTACCTCCAGAAACCTGAGAAAGGCTATGTTATTATGATATCTCTCACAGATATTTCCAGGTTAACCTCGACAGTGAGGAAGCGCAAGCACGCTTAGAAGAATGCTTGTCTAAACTGAAACATTCTAGGTTTTCCGGGTTTGCCTGGATTTGTTGAAGCTGCTTTCTCTAGAGAGAAGGTCTCGATCGAATTAGCAGATGAGTGAAGACGATGCGCCAACTATTTGTACAAGTTCCTCGGGCTTCTGGAAAAACAGTTTTAGAGATAGCGAAAGCCTGTAAAGGCACGAACTTAGCACAAATTGAAGCGACGGGAGTCGATCGAGGGCTGGATCTGGTGCTGATCCACGTTTCTAATGGCGAGGTTGAGGAACTTCTCGGAAAACTGCAAGATTTGCCGGACTTAAGTGTTACTCTGCTTCCCACAGGTGTGATGTCGCTGCATCCCCCAGCCAGTGACGCTGCGGAGCAAGTTACCAATGTTGAGGAACGCAGCCCGATCGAGATTTTTCTGGCTGGTTTGCAGAGTACAGGTTCTTGGAAAGGATTTCTTAGCTATGCCTTTTTCGCGGGAATCATTGTTTGGATTGGTTTGTACACTAATACCAGCTACCTGCTAGTTGCCGCTATGTTGCTGGCGCCGTTTGCAGGGCCTGCCATGAATACCGCCTTGGCTACGGCAAGGGGCGATCTCAAACTCTTGGGGTGCAGCATTTTACGCTACTTTGCGGCCCTGAGTGTCACGATCGTTACTACGGGATTGTTGAGTTTGATTCTGCAACAGCAAAACCCCACCAGCTTGATGATTGACGGCAGCCAAATTTCTTCGGTATCGGTGCTGATTCTCCTTGCAGCCGGAGCCGCCGGAGCGCTATCCCTGATTAAGTCCGATCGCAGCAGCTTGGTGTCAGGAGCGGCTACCGGAATGCTGGTATCGGCTTCCCTAGCTCCCCCTGCTGGTTTGATTGGCATGGGGCGGCAATTGGTCGTCGGGATCTGGCCGTAAACGGCGTGTTTTTACTGCTGTTGCAACTCGGCGGCATTAATTTAGCGGCGTCTTTGATGTTTCGTCTGTTTGGGCTATCGACTGAAGGAACTCGCTACGTGCGGGGGAAACGCGGTGTGTTCCCGGCGGCGGTGGGAGTTAGTGCGATCGTACTCACGGCATTAATCATCTGGCAATTTTCCAATTCGCCTAACCTCGAGCGTTCTAGTCTCGCTCAACGGGCAAATTCTCAACTGCAGCAGGTTGTAAAGCAAAGTGATTTAGCCAAGCTGGTAGAATCCAACGTTCGCTTCACCAGAGCCGACAATCCGGGGGATGATATTTTGCTGTCTCAAGTCTACGTTCAGCGTCAGCCGCAAGTCGCGCGATCAGCTCAACAAATTCGCGCTGACTTGACCAAAGCCATCCAAACTCGCTTGTTGAAAGAAGATTTTAAGGCAACACCATTGGTAGATGTCACCGTGTTAGAAGCCCCTCGGATTTAATACAATTTAAATCCAGTACAGCCGATCGCATTTAGTTAAAAATACCAAAAAATCAACTACCATTCTCGGCCAGCGGCAGAGTAAACCAAAAAATTGCCCCAGCACCGGGACTGCTAATTACCCCAATTTCCCCGCCGTGAGCGCCAATAATTTGCCTGCAAAGATATAAACCCAAACCCAAACCGACCGAATGTCGGGATTGATAACCCCTCACATAAAGGTCAAACAGATGTTCGCACTGTTCCGGCAATATTCCCACTCCGTCATCTTCAACCGTACAGTAAATCATGCTATTTTGGGAATTTGTAATTGCTAATTGGTAATTAGTAATTGGTAATTTTTCTATATTTTCTTTCGTTTTGCTTTGATTAATTTTGATTTGTTTTGCCGTTATTATTTGAGCGGAAACCGTTAAATTTAATCCGGGCATATTGTGTTTCAAAGCATTAGAAATTAAATTAGAAAACACCCGCCACAACTGAGTAGCATCAGCATTCACGGCGGGGAAATCATCCGGCACTAAATTTTTAAAAGTAGCTTGAGCCTCATTCATTAAAGGCTCCAAATCAGCCGCCGCTGCTTCCACTACCGCCCTCAAATCTACCCGCTCGCAATGCAGAAACAAACCGCCCAATTCTCCGGCGTGAATTTCCAACAGCGAATTGATCAAGCGCAACTGCTGTTCGCTACCTTGAATCATCCGATCCAAAACAGAACGGGGAATTGCGATCGAATCTCCAGTTTTTGTTTGCCAATTTTTTAGCACCATTAACATTCCCGCTACCGGGTTTCGCAAGTCGTGAGAAAGAGCGTGAATAAACAACCGCTGCGATTCTTGGGCTTGTTTCCGCTGCGTGATATCCTCAATTAAACCCTCATGATAAAGCACCGAGCCGGTGCTATCTCGTACCGCCCGCACTTTCTCGGAAATCCAGACAATACTGCCGTCACAGCGGTAAATTTTAGATTCAAAATCCGATACTGTGCCGCTTTCCTCGATCGATCGCAAAAACTCATTTCTGCGATCGGGATCGACGTACAACTGCCGATCGATATCAGTAAATTTTGCCGTCACCTCTTCGGGAGAATTGCAGCCATAAATCCGCGCCAAAGCTGGATTTGCAGTAATATAGCGTCCGTCGGGAGTGCTTTGAAAAATTCCCTCGCCGGCATTCTCAAAAATACTGCGATACTTCACCTCCGCCACCTCCAATTGTTGGTAAGCAGATTCCAACTTGCGTCTGGTACTAAACTCTTTTCGTTGCAGACATTCGTACCAATAAACCGACAAATCGCAAATCAAACAAAACCAAAACAAATACAAGTAAAACCCGGTCAGCCTAAAAGCACTATACTTAGCAAAACTTAAATTTAAAACCAAATTTATCCCGATGTGGCAGCACAAAACGCCGAGTTGAGAAATCAGGTGGAGTCGCCAGCGGACTGGCATCAGCGTAGCTTGGATCAGAAACGCTAAAGTCCAGGTAAAAATCGGTAATTCTCCGGCTCCTGCGACAGCTAACCCAAGCTGTATAATGACCGTCAGCGACCACGAAAACCCCAAAAACAGCAAACCGGGATAGCGCTGTCCAAAGGAGGTTTTTTGCAGCACAAAACAGGTCAGCAAACCCATTTCTACAGCAGCACTCGTGTACAAATAAACACTTTTAAATTCCTGGCGGACGAAGAATGCTTCGCCCATAAAATAGACAGTTATTGTCAAGGCAAAAAAGATGGCAATTCCGACAGCAGGGCGCAGCCTATCTTGGAGGAAGCGATTGCGCCACACCTCGTAAGCTGTTAACACCTGAACTGATTTTGCATTGCCCAAATAGTTCATAGCTAGTAAAAGTATAGTCATTTATGACATGACATAGGAGGCATTGAGTCCCTCCCCTTTCGCTCGTACTTTGAGCGGATTGACCCGCCTTGGCTGAACTACGCAGCTCTCTATCCCATTGCTAAACGCATTTGGGATTGCTTTTCTCAGGATGTTGTAAGAAGCATTAATATCGGAATTAATTAATTTACCGACCGATGTCTTGTACAATCCTCTCTTGATTCGCTTACCACTAAAGACGACACCATCAGCGCCAATATGCCCGTACACAGGAATCGGATCGAGATTCATGAAGCTCGACTTCGAGGTATAAGATTCTTCTTGCACAATCACCTTAATTCCCACCAATTTAGCTTTGTATTCTAACATTTCAATTACCAGATTATGAGGAATGCCGACAAAGTTTTGATTGTTTTGCTTTCCTAAGTTGATCTCGCTTTTCCATTGTGCATTCTTGCCAATCACTAGCGTTCCAATTTGTCCGGCGACCAAAATATCGACTATTAGCCGACTGGTATGATGCAAGTAATTATCGACTTTTTGGTGGCGACAGCGAGTTAAACGCTGAATGCGAGGTGAACTCTTGCGGCTTCCTTTTAACTGAGATTGTAACTGTGCTTTACGTTTGTTATAGAACTGATTAATCGATTTTAATGGTCGCCCGTTAATCAGGAGAGGGATAAAACCCGGCTGATTTGAAGTTAGCGCCACCAAATTATTCAGTCCTAAATCAATACTAGCTATAAATTTATCGTCGCTGACGGTGGACTCCGGTTCACTTCGACTACGCTCAGTACAAGCATTATAAATTACCTCGACTATATAAGAATCGCATTTGGGAACCAGTCTAACTTGACAAATCCGATCGGGATTTACTTTGGTCTTTATCAGGATTTCCGTACCCGAAAGTTTGATGATTCCTTTCTTCAATTGCTTGCTACTAATTGCCTGAATTGTATAGACAAGAATATTCCGACCCTTGACTTTATCTTTATACTTCGGTAGTTTCGGGCGACCCGTGAATTTAGAAGAATCAATTTTGTAAGCTTTGACTGCTTCAAAAAACGATTTCCAATTCTTGTCCAATATCATCAAGATTTGTTGACTGACCTTGGCGGGCATTGCCTTGTATGCTTGATGAGATTTCATCAAACGGTTCATCTCGTTATAATTGACATAACCCCATCCATAGACAAAACTCTGACGAATGACGTAGTTAGCGGAGTTGTAGAGATTCTTGGATTTAAAAGCTAATTCATCAATCGGGGCGAAACGGTGTTCCGTAGATTTAATGATGTGCCTCTCTGCTAGTTGCATCCAAAGTCTCCCTTTTTCAACGAGCGCAATTATTCTTTTATTTGACTTCCCTGACTATATGATACTACCATTGTTTATTGATGCTTACAATCTTAATGAAGTTTCATAATACCATTTTAGATTTTAGATTAAAGATTAAAGAATTGGGAAAGATCGATCGCCCGAATTGACAGCAGGTAGCGAAAACCAGAAAGTCGAACCGCCTCCGGGACTGCTTTCGACACCGATTTCGCCGCCGTGAGCTTTGATAATTTGCTTGGAGAGGTAAAGTCCCAAACCCAGTCCTGTTAATTGTCGGCTATTGGGGTCTCGAACGTAAAGTTCAAACAGAGATTCCCGCTGTTTGGCGCTGATTCCTACTCCATTATCTGTTACAGTACAGCGAACCATTTTTACGGTAGCTTCGGGCAATTTGTCGCCGATATTGCCAATTTGAGCCTGATACGGGGGGATTTGACAACTGCTTTCGGGGTGAAGTTCGGTTAGGGTTTCTGGACTTTTCTGGGCGGTGTCGCGCATCCCCGGACGATCGCCCGCAGCAGGTATCCGGTTAGCGATACAGCGGGCGATCGGATTATTGGAAGATGTTAAAAATTGTGAATTTTCTTCAAGATTTAGCGTTTTGTCAACTTCAATTACCTCAGCTTTAAAAGTGATATTGACTCCCGGATGATTGTGTTTGATCGCATTAGTTAGCAGATTTTCCAGCACCCGCTGTAAGTGTTTGCGATCGGCACAGACTAGCGGCAAATTTAGCGGAATTTCGTGAGTAAAAATTGCTTGATTTTTGGCTAGCATCGGTGCTAAATCGCCAATAATTGCTGAAGTTAAAGGCTGCAATTCCAGCGGTTCGGGATGGATAAAAATACCTTTTACTTCGCTAGCGTGAGCGTCGAGGAGGGCATTAACCATAGTCAATTGGTGTTCGCTGGCCTGAACGATGCGCTGCAAAATCGATCGCGAAACCGGAACATCCTGTACAGACTCACAGGACGATTTGTTGAGCAAATTTTTCAGCAATATCAACATTCCCATCACTGGAGTGCGGAGATTGTGAGAAACTGCGTGCAAAAATAAATCTTTGAGACGGTTGCTTTCTTGCAGTTCGTGCATTTTTTGCTGCAGTTGGCTGGTGCGTTCTTCGACTTGAGATTCTAAGTTGGCATTGAGTTCTTTTACTTGCTGCAAAAGTTGGGCTTGCTGGAGGGCGATCGCCACTTGGGTAGCGAGTTTTTCTAACAAATCAATTTCAAATTCCTGCCACTGGCGGGGCCCAGAACACTGGTTGACGGCCAAGATCCCGAAAAGTTCATCGCCGAGGACGATCGGCACATTTAACGTCGCCCGAATTTGATAGTCGCTGTATAATTGGACAACTCGATCGGCCCCTTGCACCGTAGCAGCATCGGAGACAATTCGGACGCGGTTGTTAGCATAAAAAGTTTTCTGCGTTTCGAGGTGATTCTCGTCAGTGAGCACCAACCCCACAATAGAACGGTATTGGACACCGACAGACTCAGCGACAATTTTACCGTACACCGGGCTGGGAAGATTTGCGGCCACAGCGTCCATAATACCGATGAAAGCGCGATCGGCCTTGAAAAATTGCCGGACTTCGGCAACAGTAGTATTAAGAATTTCTTCGAGGTCGAGGGAGTGGCGAATTCGCAGGGCCATTTCTGAGAGCAGCCGATCGCGCTCGGAGGATGTCCGCAAAGCAGCTTCGGCGCGGTGACGTTCGGTAACGTCTTGGACTGTGGCGGCTATGATGTTTGAGTGAATTGCTGACTGTTCGCAGACAGCGCGCACTCCGCCGTCAGGGAGCACAATTCGATAGTTAATGGAATAGGGTTTGCCCTCAAACATCGCTTGACATTGCGATCGCGCCACCAATTCTCGGTCTTCTGGATGTACGGCTTGCAAAAAAACGGATGGTGTCGGTTTGACAGTTCCCGGAACCAAGCCCAAGAGGCGATAAAGCTCGTCCGACCACCGCAGTTCGATATTGGATGATATATTGTTTTCTGCCGATTGTTCGCAACGATCGGCTGGCTTGATGGCGGTGAAATTTAAATCCCAATTTCCTAACTGAGCGATGCGCTGAGCGTTAGCTAAACTGGCTTCGCGATCGCGCAACAGAGCGGCCGTGCGGCGCACGAACTCCAGCGCTTGCTCGCGTTCAGCCACGGCTGCAGCCAACATCAGGGCCACAAGGGCGATCGTACCAGTAAAAGCTTGTAAAAATAAAACCGCCTGTTGCATATTTTCGCTTCTGACCAAAAACGGGCCGCCTCCCTGCACCGCTCCCAAAATCGCGATATAAGACACGATCGAATAAGCAAAAATCGCTCCCGGCTGACGAAATCGCAAAGCGGCCCAAACTATCAGAGGAAAAGGCAAATATTCCAGTGGATACAGAGCGCTCGCCGCCTGTGCTTTCGAGCAAAAAACTATCGAACTAACACTCAGTAATAAAGTTAGCCATAGAGCTATTTCTGAATAATTTAAAAGTGCATTTTGCACTTTATAACGATTATTGTTCTGAAATATTGATAAATAATTAGTAATTGGCAAGCGGTAATTTGCCCAGTTTAAAAATGCTAAAAAATTTGAAATAATTCGATCTTTTCTTGAAACATGAAAACTTTTAAAGGCGTGATTTAAAGTCAGCAGCACCGGTGTGACGATCAAGATTCCCATACCGTCTCCGAGCCATGTAGTCCACCAATTCCGAGAGAAATTGCTCCACTGAGCCCAACCAAAAATGCAAGTGCCCAAATTGCCGAGGGTAGAACCCACCAAAGTAGACCCGATGACAGCGCCGGCCACCAAACCCAGAACATCTCGCAGTCGATCGAGCTTAGTAGAAAATCCGCTGCGACTGAGCACGGCCTCCCCAGCCAGCGCTTGCATAGTGACGCTAAAGGCTGACGTGACAATGACGGCGAAGGGTACACTAGCTCCGGCGGTTGAGTTTAACAGCACCGAACCGAGGGCAATTCCCGGCCACATCCGCCGCCCTTGCAGCAGCAATGTCGCCAGAGCAATACCGGCGGGCGGCCACACCGGGGAGGCTTCGGCTTTTACCAGTCCCAGTACCGACACTGCGAGTTTTCCGGTGACAAAGTAGGCCAGGCCGAGGATGCCGGCGGAAAGAAGCAGTCGAGTGCGGTGGTTGAGCAGTTTCATGGTTTGTGCGATCGAATCCTCCATTGCTACTCTTTAATTTAGGCGGATGACGGGCGATCGAACTTCCTCCTAGCGAATCACCTGACAGGGGGAGAGGGGAGAGGGTTGGAAGCGGGGGAGAGTGGGAGAGTGGGAGAGGGGGAGAGGGGGAGAGTGGGACAGGGGGAGAGTGGGACAGGGGGAGAGGGGGAGATTGGGAAAATTAGTAATGACCAATGACTAATGACTAATGACCAATTACCAATTACCCATTACCCCTAACTAATGACTAATGACTAATGACCAATGACTAATGACTAATGACCAATGACTAATGACTAATGACTAATGACTAATGACTTCTTAAAATCCAAAACCCCGCTTACCATCCGGCTTAGTAGTCAACCAGTTTGTCTTTGCCATTGCTAGTTGTTCATCGCTAACTGTAGCGTCAGTCAGATTCGCGCCGCACAAATTTGCACCCCGCAAATTCGCCTTACTCAAATAAGCGCCCGTCAAATCAGCACCTCGAAAATCCGCGCATTCAAAATTAGCAGTGCTGCAATAAGCTTCAGTCAAATTTGCCGATCGCAAATTCGCATTAATTAACCTCGCATGACCCAAATTCGCACCCGACAAATCCGCTGCTTGCAAATTGGCCTTGACCAATCTAGCCTGATAAAAATTCCCCCCCGCTAACTGCGCTTTTTGCAGTTGCAAACCCGACAGTTCGCAGTCAGCAAAATCGCGCTTCCCCTTAAAATATGCCGCTCGCAAGCTGCTGCTGTCCCACTTAACAACAGCTTTCGTTACCTTCGGCACTGCTGAATTGCTGTTGGAAAATGCCGCAGTTCCGAAAGTTCTGCCGGACTCTGCCAGACTGCGAGAAACTCTCGGCTGCATCCCCGTATTTCCAGACTGGGTGAATGCAGTTCTACCGCGAATACTGTGGTTTGTTCGCAAATCTTCATTGATTTTGCTTTTCGGCGACGACCACGAAGAACCTTCTTCATTAAATATCGTCGGTTCTTCCACCGTGCGGATAGAGGAGTTGAATTCAGTTGCTAAACCCTTGTAAAGGTCAGCATCTTCATGTTCCCCATTTAGAGCTTTGATGACATCTGCTGCAGATTGAAAGCGGTGGCCGACTAGCGGCTTGAGCATTTTCTCAAGAATCCGCGAAAAACTTGGACTCAACTGAACGTGGGGCTGCCAAATAATTTCGCCAGTTACGGCATCGAAATCTAAATCCTTGGGCGATTTTGCTGTCAGCAAGTACAAGCAAGTCATTCCCACGGCGTAGATATCGCTGGCAAATATCGGCCGCAGCGCCATTTGTTCCGGGGGAGCAAAACTAAACGTGCCGACTGAAAATTTCGTGTTAGCGCCTTGGTCAGCGGGGTCTAATAATAGCGTTTGGTTAACTTGGTCTTTTACCGCACCGAAGTCAATCAAAACTAAGTGATTATCTTGACTGCGGCGAATAATATTTGCCGGCTTAATATCTCTATGAATTACTCCTTGGCTGTGGATGTATTGCACTACTGACAGAATTTCTAATAGAAAATTTTTAACGTCTGATTCGTTAAAACGCCCTGATTGCTTGACTTCTTGTTTCAAAGTCGAGCCTTTAACATACTCTTGAACTAAGTAAAATTGCCGCTCGATTTCAAAATAATCTAGCAGCCTCGGTACTTGCGGGTGGTCGCCCAGTTGGCCGAGGGTTTTCGCTTCTCGCTTGAATAATTCCCGCGCCATTTCTAAAACTCGCGGTGACGAACTGCTGGGTCGCAATTGCTTAACCACGCAACTCGGTTGACCGGGTAAAGAAATGTCTTTTGCCAGAAATGTAGCTCCAAAACCTCCTTGTCCCAAAGGTTCAATAACTCGGTAGCGAGCGCGCAGCAATAGCCGCGCGCCGCACGTCTGACACTGGAGAATAGAGTCAGCAGGATTTTGAGGATTGGGACAGCCGGGATTTACGCAGTAGCTCATATTGATTGAGTTTGCCTATGTTTTTCTGATTTTGTCAGCGTCGCTCGACTGCACAAATTCCCTGACAGCGCCTCTGTTAGAAATACTTATCTATACAGTTGCTGGCGGGCCGTGCTGCGGCGTGCGAATTGGAATTGCACCTAAGTCTTTTAGGCCGATATCTTTTCCCTATTTTGATTATGTCGCTGCTGTGAGTTTTTTCGGTAGATCATCCTGGAAGATAGTTTAAAGACTTGCTAAAGTTGCCCTTTTATGTGTAAAGTCTTTCTAAACTTAGGTGCTTTTGGCGTTGTTAGATATCCCTAGCATACCTCATGTTCTGAATGAGAATGCTACTCATCCGCCAGCCGCCATCAAGCTTTAGACCGATCGCTCTTTTGTGCTTATCTATACCCAAATCGGATTGACAATATTTAACAAGTGTGATATAGGGTTCCCATAATTGATTCTGGGACTGCAGAGTCATCAAACGGCATTCACCAGAAGGTAGAATGCAGGAGGCATCCGTCAGAATTTTTGATTTTTATTCATGATTGCTGATTGCTGACTACTGACTACTGACGACTAAGAGGGCCCGCACGCACCATCCACCGCCCCTACTAGCTGCTGACTACTGACTGCTGACTACCGACTGCTGACGACTAAGAGGGCCCGCACGGGGGCAGCGCCCCTACGGACTACGGACTACGGACTACGGACTACGGACTACGGACTACGGACTACGGACTACGGACTACGGACTACTAACTACTGACAAAATTATGCGTATTTCTCTAAACTGGCTGCGGGAATTGGTCGATGTGACAATATCCCCAGAAGAATTAGCCGAAACCCTGACAATGGCAGGGTTTGAAGTCGAAGAAATCGAAGACCGCCGTACTTGGGCCGACGGCGTAGTATTGGGCAAAATAGTCGCCTGCGAACAGCATCCCAACGCGGATAAATTGAGAGTTTGTCAAGTCGATGTCGGCAAACCAGAAGCCTTGAATATTGTTTGTGGGGCACCAAACGCTAGGGCAGATATTTACGTACCCGTCGCCGTTGTCGGCACTTTTTTGTCAACAATTGATTTAAAAATTAAACCTGCTAAATTGCGCGGCGTTCCTTCCGAAGGCATGATTTGTTCTCTGGCGGAATTGGGACTATCTAAGGAGTCAGCGGGAATTCACATTTTTGAACTAGAAAATCCCGAATTGGGCAGCGATATTCGCCCGCTGTTAGGTTTGGATGATGTGATTTTAGACTTAACAGCAACTGCGAACCGTGCAGACGCTTTGAGTATGGTGGGCGTCGCGCGGGAAGTGGCGGCCCTGACTGGGGCGAGTTTGAGAATTCCCGCCGCCGGTGGTGTTGCAATTGAGGACAAAAAAAGCGCCGGTTTAGCAGTAGAAATATCGGAACCGCAAGCCTGCCCAATTTACATCGGTACGGAAATTGAGGGTGTGAAAATCGCACCGTCTCCAGCTTGGTTGCAGCAGCGGTTACAGGCGGCGGGTGTGCGGCCGATTAATAATGTAGTTGATGTAACTAATTACATTTTATTGGAATGGGGACAACCGCTGCACGCTTTCGATCGCGATCGGCTACAATCTTTCACAGGTAATTCCGATGTCAGCATCGGCGTGCGCTTTGCCAAAACCGGGGAATCCTTCAAAACATTGGACGGACAAAACCGCAATTTGCAACCGCAAAACTTGTTAATTACTGCTAGCGATAAACCCGTAGCCTTAGCTGGGGTAATGGGCGGCGAAGACACGGAAGTTCACGAAGGAACTCAAAATTTGGTCTTGGAAGCAGCGATTTTTGACCAAGCAACGATTCGCCGTTCTGCCCGCGCTCAAGGCCTCCGCAGCGAGGCTTCTATCCGCTACGAACGGGGGGTGAATCAGGCGGCTTTGACGACGGCGTGCGATCGCGCTGTTGCCCTAATTTTGCAGTGGGCTGGCGGTGCTGCGACGGTGCAGAAAACGGCTAGTTCGGGGGAAGATTTGAGTTTTTCGCGGACGATTGAATTGCGTCTGGATCGAATTAATCAGGTTTTAGGGCAGTTAAAAAGAGGAGAAACTGGCGGTTCTCAATATTTGGAACCGGAAGAGGTGAAAAATATCCTCACAGCCTTGGGATGCGAAGTTGTTGCGACAGAAAAAGCACGGGTTTTTGCGATAACTGTTCCTGCTTACCGTTACCGCGATTTAGAAAGGGAAATTGATTTAATTGAAGAAGTGGCCAGACTTCACGGTTACGACAATTTCTGCGATACTTTACCCAGCGAAACAGAACCTGGTTATCTATCTCCAGAATACGCGCAAGTGCGGAATGTGCGATCGGCTTTTCGGGCGGCCGGTTTGACGGAGTTGATGCACTATTCTTTGGTGAAAACTGAGGGAGAAAATCAGGTTGTGCTGGCTAATCCGCTGTTTGTTGAGTATTCGGCTTTGCGGACTGAGATGCTGTCGGGTTTGATTGATGCTTTTGGGTACAATTTGGAGCAAGGAAACGGCGCGCTTAACGGTTTTGAGGTGGGCCGCATTTTCTGGAAAGACGGGGATGTAATGAAAGAGTCAGATGCCGTTGCGGGGATTATTGGCGGCGACCCGACGGCGTGGAAATGGCAACAGGGCGGGCGCGATCGACCTTTGACTTGGTTTGAGGCTAAAGGTGTCCTAGAAAGCGTGTTTCAAGGGTTGGGTTTGGCGGTGGAATATGCAAGCGATTCGTCTAATGGGCGCTTGCATCCGGGGCGCACAGCAGCCCTATCGTTAAACGGGAAACAGTTAGGAGTTTTCGGACAGTTACACCCGCAATTGCAGCAGGAAAAAAGTTTGCCTGAGCAGGTTTATGTGTTTCAATTAGATTTGGCGGTACTGTTGGGTGAGTTAGGGCGATCGCAGAATTCGACTAGCAAATTCGCGGGTTATTCGAGTTTCCCCGCTTCTGACAGGGATATTGCCTTTTTTGCACCGATGGAGGTTCCGGTTGTGGAGATGCAAAGTGCGATGAAGAAGGCGGCTGGTAGTTTGCTTTCTTCGGTGGAATTGTTCGACGAGTATCGCGGCGACAATGTACCGGCGGGACAACGTAGTTTAGCATTTCGGTTGATTTATCGATCGGGCGATCGAACTTTGAGCGAAACCGATGTCGAACCGGCCCAACAAAAAGTGCGCGATGTTTTAGTTGAGAAATTCGGCGTTAGTCTCAGAAGCTAACTGTTCGTAGTAAGGACGAGCCTCCGCATTCAAGAAAAACTAAAGTCCTCAGTGCGAACCTAAATCCCAGGTTGGTACTGAGGACTTCAGTCCTCAAAAGTCAGACATAACATTAATAACTTAGTGGACGCAACATCTCCGATACAAAAAAACAACAATCAGGAAATTGCAAAGGAGAAATACTCGCATCATCTCCAAGAACTACTATACTCTCATAACCATCCTGACTCGGTTCTCGGAATACGTGAAGTTGCCGATTATTAACATCCAAAACCCAATAATCTGCAATTCCTGACTCAGCATAAATTTTCGCTTTTATGCCGCAATCCGTTCTCAGAGTAGTATCTGCAACTTCAATAATCAGATAAATTTCTGAAGGAGTTGGATGGTGGTCTTCATAGTAAAGTGGATCTGGTATCACTACAGAAATATCCGGTTCAGGTTCCGAGTAATTATTCAACCGAACCGGGTCTTGCAGCCGCACCAAAACCTGCTCTCCCAAACGGTTTTCCAGTAGCTTCTCTGTCCGTTTAACCGCCGCACCGTGTGCTGTTCCTTTTGCTGCCATCTTTACTATCTGTCCTGCTAGTAATTCTACCCGTTCATCCTCATCAAAAATACCAATTTCCGTCATCCGGTCATATTCTTGAACCGTCAGCAGCCGAATGTCTAACAAAGTCATAGTTATCTCCTCCTATCTAACAATCCTAACTCTTCCCTCTCTTCCTCAGCGCCCTCAGCGCCCTCTGCGGTTCATCAATCTTATCCTAAAAAAATTCGTTAAATCCTGCTACTCTTATTGTACAATAAATTTTAAACAAATTCATCTAAGGCTCAAAACCGTGACGAAATATGTAATGTGGGGAAGTTACTGCCAAGACGTTCTCGAAAAACGCGCACCATTTCGAGACGCGCACCTAGCCGGACTTGCCAAGCAAAAAGAATCGGGTGTATTGATTACCATCGGCCCCACAAAAGACTTAACAAAAGTTTTCGCGATTTACGAAGCCGCAGACGAAACAGCAGTGCGAGACTTAGTTGAAACCGATCCTTATTGGCTAAATGGGATTTGGACTGAGTACAACGTCAAAGAGTGGATTCAAGCATTTTAACGGAATTAACAGGGTGAACATCTTAAGACTAGGCGACGACGAACTTGTGCCAGCAGATTATGGCGATTTGCTGGACAAACTTTTAGAGATTTTGCAGACAAAAAACCCATTTATAGTATGGAATAAAAGCCACCAATTAATAATTGATATTGATGCCATTGCTGCGGATGTTGCTAACAAGCAAGTACGGCAACCCTTGGGTTCTTTTGAACGTCAAGCACACTCTGCCACTGCCAACTTTCCGCAGCAAGTGGAAGAGCATTTTGGCACTCAAGTCAGGCAAATTCAACAGTCTTTGCAACAGCAATTAGCCTCCAAATTGCCCCCAAATACTTCTGTTGAAAAATTCATCGCTAGTTTGATTAGTCCTTTAGATTCACCCTCTTTTCGCGGAAGCGGCCAAGAGTTAGGGTTCAAATACGATTTTGGAAAACGCCACACTTCTTTAGAAAAAGAAAGGCTAACTTTGCAAGATTCAGGTTCTGGCAGCCGCGCGACTTTAAAATTTCATAAATTGACAGTTACTGTCCGAAATACTGATATTTTTGAGCAAGAACTAAAGCAAGGTTTGGAAAACTACATCAATGAAAATGCCGACACTAACGATGACAAACAAGAACTTAACTATCTTCTTGATGAGATGGTTAAAAATCCCGACTCTGATTTTCACAAATTGATCCGACTGGTAGACAAAGAAACCCTGGGAAAAATCCAAAAAGAAGCTAAAATTACTTATTTGGAGTATCTCCTAGAACACATCCGCCCCAGCAGCACAGATACCGCAGGCATCATCTATTTAGAAGATTTGATCCGCCGCCTCAGATTGATGGAAGATTTCATCAACGACAACAATAAAACCGATGGTGATTATGAGGTTAATTATGCTGGTGTTTCAGTTAATTACAGAGAGATTTTTGCCAGAGCGGAAGTTTTAGATGCACTGCCAATTATTCCGATTGTAGCAGGTTGCTTGGGAGAAAGCACCGACAGTTCTCAAAGCGAACGTAAATTTATATTTGGTCTCAAAGTCAAATTTGATAACTCAGTTCAATCGCGTGGTGGAAAGGACGTATTTGAATATTATCTGAACCTGCTCAATCCAGATAGTGAAGAACATAAAGCAGAATTTGAGGAAGATTCTAACCCCGAAACATTTGTACGGAAGGTGTTAAAAATTGCATTCTTATATCACTTTATTTTTGCATCTCCCCACACTCCAGAAACGGACAATTATAACCCTGAATTAGAACTTGAGTTTAATCCTATTCCTAGTTTTGAACACCTAATCAAAACAGTATTGAGTCGCGATAAGGAGGAAGTCAAAAAGAGACTTTTCCGAAATTTTGTGAATAGGTTTAACGAAGTCAATGTTAAATATAAAATAAACCATCTGAGAAAACTGTTGAAAAGCTTTCTGGAACGGCAGACAATTTTGCCCGATCGCACAGAAACAAGACACATCAACCTCAAAATGGGTCTGGTACAGGATATTGACAATATTTTGAATCAGCGTAGATTTTTTAATGATATTATGGAGCGAAACTACAAGCAAACGCTCCATTATATTACTGTCAAAGAACCCAGTGTCGATTGCCTATCTATTTGTCAGCTACCAGTCAATATTACTATAGAAGATGTCCGCTATTTTCCAACTGAAGAGCGCCAAAATTTCAGCATGGAGTATAACATAAAAGATGTTGATATTTTGCCTGTACTTTTTGCACCCAAAGCCGATCGTTCCAGAGCAATTTACGACAAGCATTTTAAGACAAAATTAATCTTGTTTCCCTATGACAATAGACGACTACACAGCGGTGCAAAAGGTTTGCAACCTGCGGCGATTTTTGTTTATAAATTTACCCTGTTGCTGCTATCTTATATCTGTCTGATAATTTTGCTGAAAAATACAGACAAAAACTTATTTATTCCGATGGTGAGACTTCACGAAGGCGACAATAAAAACCCTTCGCCCTCAGAAGAATTTATTGCTAAGCTTTCTAAAACATTGTCTCACATTTTGAGTGAAAAACAGCGCTCAACTTCTCAGGGATTTCGGATTGTGAAAACACCAAACTCTTACACAATTCGTAACGGTTTGAGTTCCATGTATTCCATCCTTCCCAAAAAGTTTTATTTCGAGAATGTGCGGCTAGCTTCTGAGTTGGACAAGTTAGCAATTATTGTCGTTTCCAGTCGCGATAGCGATGCGAAAAAAGGCGATCGAAACCGATTTCAAAGACAAGCCTGCTTAATTGGAGAAGTTGTGGGAATCAATCGCCTCGATGACTGCACAATTCAAGTCGAATTACTGAAAACACTTTCCGAGAATTACAGTGTCAGCCGTCTTTATAGTGAACCTGTAATTCTGGAAGATGTCATGAGTCAGCTTTACCGACAAGGATATCGGAATTTTGCATATATTTCCCAAGCACCTTACATGAGTACGCTGCATATTACCAAGACTGATGAAGATGAGGAATTGTCTTTCATGTCCAAAAAATTGCTCCGAACTTTGAAAGGAAATCGGCGGGATATTAAAATTTATCCGATATTTTTTGATAAATACTATGTTCGCAGTTTCCTAGGCGATAAAGGAAAATCTTTTTACATTCAAGATACAATGGAGCTGGAAAATTTGTTTGCTGATACCAATCAACAAGCTGTGATGTTTTTTAACTTGTTTAACGGCATTAAAGTTAAGGAGGAGAAAAACTTTTATAACGGTGTGATTTCCTACTCGACGCTGTTGCACATATACGGAGGCGTTTTGGACGATCGAGACATTCACGAAGGTTTGATTTATGATGGCGACATCAAAAATACTTTGCTGCACTATTTAACCATGTTTCACTTTTCTCGGTATGAAGCCCGTCAAAATATTAGTTTAAAACTCGATCCTTACGAGCGGATTATTGGCGATGAATCGGTTGGTGCTTTGTCTGTATTTAGTCATGCTGGCGGTAGTGCAGATTTTAATTCTTTGGCTTTTTTGAATAAGGTAAGAGAAGTATTGAATGTCAGCGAGGGAGGTACACAATAATGATTGGTGAAGATTTTGGACGGCTGTTTGAGGTTGGATTCAACATTGGTATTCTGGCATATATTCAGCGAGAAAAGATAGCTCACAATTTGGGAGATTCTTATCGATTGGATTTGCAGCAACTCAAGTTGCCAAAAATGATGGCGGAAATTACTAGGGAAGCGAATCTGCTGGCTAGTTTAGATGCTAAAATTGTTGAGAAATGGAGCCTGTTTTTTGTTCAAAAAGGCTTTATTGGTGGGTTGAATTTTTTTCGGGAGTATCTCCAATCTACGGGCTGGAATTTAAAGAGAGCGCAAATTTTGTACTGTCAGTGCAGTTTTAGCGAGGCTAACAGTATTAGAACTTATAATAAAGAAAATCAAAATGCAGGGTTTAAACAGGTATTATCTCAGTTAAAAACTGCCAGTCATAGTTTATCGGAGGAGGAAATTAATCGGTACATCCGCCGCTACTCGAAAAAAGGGGAGTTTTTGCAAGCTGATACGCTGATTTTGTTGCAGAATGGTAGAGATTTTAGAATTCTGTGCGTTGATTTATCTGTTTTTGCTCCCCCGTTTGTTTCGGGAAAAGTCGATAATCTGAACGAAATAGAGGTGATGCGGAAGTCTTTGCTCAGAGAAATTAGCTATTTGCGATCGAAAAGTGTTTTTTCTAATTTGCGAATCGATACGAGCACTTTAGGGATAAATTTTTCGGAGGATTTAAGCCGCTATTTTACGGCTTTTAAGTATAAAGATAAGGAAAGCACTAAGTTGATTCAGGCGGGTAGCTACGCTGATAGCTTTTACGGTTTTCTGCAAACAACTAATATTATTCCGGCTGGTGCTGAGGTTTTGTTGAATGTTGTCGGTTATAGCGATCGCACAATTAACGCAATTTCCCTCCGCAATGATAAAATTGACCTCTTGGCGACTTGTGCCAAAATTTACAAGCATGAAACTCGAAAAGAAGAAATTAGCGATGCTCGCGCTGATGTTTTAGATACAATTCAATGCAACGCGGCTCGCAGTTTTCAGCAAGGCAAAAAATTTGTTGATGCTTTGTTAACAATCGGCAAAAGTTCGACACCTGTATGTCATGCAGAGCGGATCGATAACTTTGTCAGTTCCCTAGATATTATATCAGATAAATTGGCAGATGATTTGGGAATTTCTCGCGGGCTGCATCTGAGAAACGCTCATGCTGAATTGATTGTGAAATCGCTGCAATCTGAGGAAGTTTATATTTTTTTAACGGGGAATCCGGGAATTGGGAAAACAACGGCGATCGCACATTTTCTGAAAACTCATGTAAACGATGGGTTTCTATTTCTTTACGTCAGTCCCCGCAAGCAAGTTAATTTAGATATTATCGAAAAATTTATCGATCGCCAAACAGGTTTATTGTGCGACGACAGCTTGTTTTGTATAAACACGAGTGCCGACATTATCGCCAACAATGCCGGAAAATGCACCGTCAATTACGCAGCTAATAACTATCACCAAGATTTCCAGCAAACAACTGTCAGCTTTATTAAAAACGGCGCTGAAAAACTGCGGGATCAACATCACAAACCGCAACTCGAAAAAAAGGGAGAAACGGTAATTAAACCTAGTAATTCTAAGACTAATGGAGTGCTAAATAGCGTTTCTCAAGCAATACATTCGCTGATTCGCTGCCAGACATCGAACAATATAGTAGCTGCGGTTTCTATCCAATCTTTGAAGGTGACAGAAACTAATCAAAATACTCTCCAACATTTAGAAAAGATATTTCAAGATACTTACAACAAACAGAATAAACAAGTCATTCCTGCTAAGATGCAAGAAATATCCAGCCGGATTAAACACATTTTCATTATGATAGATGAAATTACCGGAGACGACGGCGGGGTTGAGTTTCTGCATGGAATTGGCAAGCTGGTTAACAAATATCAGTTGCACGACCCAAAACAGGGTTTTAATACTAAAATTATTGTAGCAGATGCTTCGATTGTTGACCCGGATGTCATCAAACAACACCTCAGCGATACTTCACCGGAACCGGATAAAATATATTTCAAACAACTGCCAAAAACTGCTCAGGAAATTCCGCCTTTACAGGTTGTTCCTTTTGAATTTAAACGGTTGGCTGCTACTGTCATCAATACGAATTCCTATCCCGCTAGCAGTTTAGATATAATTTATAAGGTTTTTGTAGAGGCCGTGAAATTCAATGAAGATACTTCTTTGCATCTTAAGAATAATTTAGTGAAATCTGTGCAAGCGGAAATAGTTGCAGATATCGATCGCCGATTAGCAATACCTGGTGTGGAACAAATTATTGTCTACATTCAGGATAAGCGAAGATTGGCAGAACTGATCGAGAAAATTCAAAATCAGCGGGAATTTAAGCGCTATACGGATTATCTGGAAGTGCACGCGAATATCTCGGAAGAGGAAAAACAGCAGATACAAAAGTGCAAAAACACAGTTAAAGTAATTTTCATGACTGCATCGGGAAGTCGCGGCTTGTCTTTCCCGAAAACTAAGCACATTTTAGTTGATATTCCCCGCTTTCAGATTGAGAAAAATCTGATGGAGGTGATTCAGGTGATTTATCGGGGGCGCGGGGAAGATGATGATGGTAAGACGCTGGATGGTGAAGCTAAGGAGTTGGTTTTTTATTTGTCGGATACGGCATTTTACTATGCTGACGATCCGAAACTTTCGCTACAAGAAAGTAAGTTGAATTTGTTGAATTTGCTGCTGATTCTGAAGACTGCGGTGATGACGCGGATTTTGGGATACGGATATTTGGGTAGGGAAAAGTTTTTGATGATTCCGATTGGCGGTAAGTCGGTTTCGGCTGTGGGCGATACTTTTAGCAGCAAGATGGCGAGTCTAATTAAGGTTTTGAAAAGCGAACACCGCAGCCACCCTGGAAATATGTTGCTAGGGGAGGTTTCTGCGGGGCTGGAGGAGCTTTTGAGTCGCGGGGAGTTTGTTTTGCAAAATTCTGATTGTTCTCCTAAAACGGGCGATTCTTACTTGAAAATGCGGGAGGATTTTAATCGGAAGTTTTTGCAGGCGTGCAATCCTCTTGAGGGTTTGCTTGGTTGGGGTAATCTGGAGATTGGTCATGTTTGCGGTAGTTTTTTGGTGGTTCCTTTGGCGGCTAAGAGTTTGGAGGAAAACTACCAGATACGGCTGGATCGGGAAATTAAGAAATGTGTTGAGGGTAAACTGCTGCAAAAAATGTACCGTATTAGGGATAGCAAGTCTTCTCCTGAGAATTTACGATCGGCAATTAGAGGAGGTGCGATCGAGCTTTTGCAATTTCTCAGCGGCGATGTGGAGAAAACTCAGTATTTCCAGCAGCAAAGCCAGCAGTTCGATCGCTATTATGCCATACCTTTGTTTGCTTTTGTCAGCGGGGATGCGATGCAGGAATATTTTGCTGACACCAAGCTGGAGGAACCGGAGGATCTGATGTTTCGGGATATTTTGTCGGCTGCTGTGCGATCGACCTATCCGATAGACAGTATAATCCCGATCGGGCATAAGTACCGCGAATTCCCGTTTATCGTGTTTAGAAGCTACAGTTTAGAACAAAGCCGCGAAAAGATTTTTACCGATAAATACCTTTTGAGCTCTAACGAGTTGAACGCGCTCAATTTGATTTTGTCGAAGCAAGACGGGGGGTAAAACCCCGCAGTATGCCGATCGCAAACCTATTGGGCTGTAAAAAACTGTACAATAATAAAAGTTAAAATTTTCCGCAAACAGAGTTACTGAGTCAAACCAATATGGCAGTCAAAGTAGGAGATACGGCACCGGATTTTACCTTAACGTCGCAAACTGGCGCATCAGTCAGCCTCAAGGATTTTCGTGGTCAAAAAAATGTCATCGTCTACTTTTACCCGAAAGACGATACACCGGGATGCACGGCGGAAGCTTGCGCTTTTCGAGATAGTTATGAAGTTTTCAAAGAGGCTGGTGCGGAAGTGATCGGAATTAGTGACGATTCGCAACAATCCCACGAGAAATTTGCCTCAAAATATCAGTTACCATTTACACTGTTGAGCGATACGGGCAATAAGGTTCGGCAATTGTACGGGGTTCCGGCTACTATGTGGATTATGCCCGGTAGAGTGACTTATGTGATTGACAAACAAGGTGTTGTCAAGCATATTTTTGACTCGATGTTGGATTTTAAGGCTCACGTTTCGGAAGCGCTGAAGACTTTGGAAGCGATCAAAATTTAGGATCTTCCTTACTTAGTATGCCAAACTAACAATTAAAATGCCGGTAGTGCTTTTATGTAAAGGATGGAGAAAATTGAGGCGGTTGAACTTTCAGTATTTCTCATCGGATTTGGTGATTGTAGTCATGAATGAAGTTCCAAATAGCACTATGAGTGATTCTCCAACTTTTTAGAAAACGATAACGTCTTCCTGACTAATCGCGAAATTCGTTGCAAGAGGTCTATTGTTCAATCGTTGGCGTTGCTGAGTTAGAGTATGAATAGGAGGAATAATTTATGCAACGCAAGCGAATGTAAATCAACCCATATCCGTAAAAATGGCAAGAAGAAAGGAAAACAGAATCACATTTGTGTCCAATGTGGTCGTCAATTCATCAATGAGTATGAGCCCCAGAGAGGTTATAGGGAGGCCATCAAACGTGATTGCCTAAATCCGTTAAATCTTGTACCGCGATCGCTGCCGAACTTCCTTCTAAACATTTAACCACTGAACGAGTATCTTGGGAGCCGGCAACAAAATAATTAACAAAAGCCCGATCGCCAGCAACCCCAAAAAATCCCGCCGGTTATCCAATTCGCTAACATCATTCAACGCCGGTTCATCGTTGAGAGGTGTCAGCAATAAAATAATTGCCCACAGCAGCAAACCCTGTTCCAAAAAACCCAGCAGCAGCATACAAACTCTAGCAACTTGTCCGATCGCCATACTTGCTCGCTGGCCGAACATCGCGTGTACAATGTGCCCGCCGTCGAATTGTCCCACCGGCATCAAATTAAACGCCGTCAGGATCAAACCCAAATAACCCGCCACCGCCACCGGATGCAAATTAATCGAAGTTTCCACATTCAAAGCACCGCCCAAAGTTAACTTGCTCAACAAAGTCATCAGCAACGAAAAATTTGGACTAAAAGAGTCAAAGTTTAACATTCCCGACTTTTCAGAAAGCGGTACAATGGTTGAATGCTGCAAACCCCAAATTAATAAGGGAACTGTCGCAACTAAACCCGTAAACGGGCCGGCAATACTAATATCAAATAAAGCTCGGCGGTGGGGAATTGGACTCCGCATTTGAATGAAAGCTCCCAAAGTTCCCAAGAAAAACGGAATCGGAATAAAATAAGGCAAAGTCGTGCGAATTTTATAGAATCTGGCAGCTAAATAGTGTCCTGATTCGTGAAATGCCAAAATTGTAATTAGTGCCAGCGAGTAAGGCAAACCCCGGAGCAACATTGACGGGTTAGACTGCAAAACTTTTTCAGTAACTCCGGCAATTTGTGAGCCGACAATTGTAGTCGTAAACACCGCGATCAGCAGCAAAGCTAAGGCGAAAAAGGGTCTGGTAACAGGTGCAGTTTTGACGGGAGTTTCTACTGATTGGCGGCTGGGGTTAGGAACTATGGCAAAAAAAGGTTGACCGCTCAAACTGTTTTGAAATATGACTAAAAAGCGATCGCCAAAATGCTGTTCCACATTGTCCCGAATTGTTTGATAAGCCGCATCCGGGTTGGTGCGTAACTGTCCGCGACAAATCACAGCCTGCGGGCGAAATTCTAAATCCCGCAAAAAGTAAATTGACCAAGGAAAACAATCGCGCAAACTCGCTTCTTCCGCTGAATCGATCGGGCGCAGGGGCGGTTTTGGCTTGGCAGGTTCGCTCCCCGAGTCTGCTAAAATCTCAGGAGTCGATCGGGTAATTTCCTTGCGCCCCAACTGCACCAAAAACCAGTACAAGACAGGGCAAACCAAAAAAGGTATAATTACCAACTCCGGCGGTGCTGTTTTTTTTGCGTTGTTAGCTAAAACCCAACCGCTCCAAATTAGCGCCGGCGTCATCATTACCAGCCACAGCAGCCATACCGGAGTTCTGGTGATGCGACTGATGCTGCTCTCCAACAAGTAGTAAGATATCAGGCCCAAAACCAACAACCATAGTAAAAAAAACATAATATTTATTACTTCCTTGAAACAACAGAGTTCCGTCTCCAAACAGCCCAGGCTGGTACTGCCAAATATCTTTGCTTTCGCGCCTAACCGGGATACCCTGGGTGCGACAGCCTATTTCATTGTAGAAAACGAATCGAACATCTTAGTGGATTGTCCCCCTTGGGATGAGATTAACCAAACCTTTTTGGAGGAATGCGGCGGTGTGCGGCTGCTGTTTCTCACCCACCGCGGCGCTATGGCCAAGGCGCGGGAGATTCAGGAAGCCACGGGGTGCGATATCCTGATTCAAGAGCAGGAAGCTTATTTACTGCCGGGATTGCGGGTGACGGTTTTTGAGCGAGAATTTACTTTGAGCGATCGAATGAAAGCATTTTGGACTCCCGGTCACTCTCCTGGTTCCTCTTGTCTTTATGATAGTGGCAGCGGTGGAGTCCTGTTTTCCGGCAGACACTTGCTCCCCAACCGCGAAGGCGCTCCAGTACCCATTCGGACGGCAAAAACTTTTCACTGGCCCAGACAAATTAACAGCGTGAAGTCAATTGTCGATGGATTTTCCCCTTCGACTTTACAGTATATTTGCCCCGCTGCGAATACTGGTTTTTTGCGGAAAAAAGGATCTATCGATCGAGCTTTTGAGCAATTAGTCAATCTGGATTTAGCTGTTTGTTTGCAGTCAAAACCTGAACCCTAAATGTATGCTGCAACATCAAAAAATGATCTGACGCGCTAATTATAGCGGTAAGGTGCGTCTAGCGCACCCTACATTATCCTTCAGTCTCGTAAAAAGGAAGTTCGTTGGTCAAGTAGTGGTTTCAACCGCCAATTCTTACCGTGGAAAAAACTGTGGAAAAAACCGAAAAACAAAAAATGCTCGCCGGCGAATTGTATTTAGCTGCCGACGAACAATTGATTTTAGAGCGCCAGCGAGCTCGCCGCCTCGCCAGAACTTACAATTCTACCCGCGAAGACGAACCCGACAAACGGTTAGAAATTCTCGCCGAATGGTTCGGTGCCATCGGCCCCAAAGTCGAAATCGAGCCGCCTTTTTACTGCGACTATGGCAGCAATATTTATGCTGGAAACGGATTGTACATGAATTTTGGCTGCGTAATTCTTGACTGCAATCGAGTTAACATTGGTGAAAATTTGCTATGCGGCCCCAATGTGCAAATTTACACCGCTTTTCACCCCACAGACCCAGAAATTAGACTTTCTGGCCGCGAACTCGCCGCAGAAATTAATATTGGTAATAATGTTTGGATTGGTGGCGGCAGTATTATTTGTCCCGGAGTGACTGTGGGCGATAATAGCACGATCGGCGCAGGTAGCGTTGTGGTCAAAGATATTCCCGCAAATGTCGTGGCGGCCGGGAATCCTTGCCGCATCATAAAAATAATACGGTAAGTGGGAAACGAGCGTGTCTTCAGACCTGAGAGGGAAACGAGCGAGGCAATTTATTGCCCTTAATCTTTTTAGCTGACTATATTCACGGAATAAATGCTATAATGTGAGTATGACACAAAAAGCATTCAAGTACCGATTCTATCCAACTTCTGAGCAAGAAACACTGCTGAGAAGAACGATGGGTTGCGCTCGATTAGTTTACAACCGCGCTTTAGCTGCAAGGACAGAAGCATGGTATGAACGACAAGAGCGAGTCGGATACGCTGAAACTTCAACAATGCTAACCAATTGGAAAAAGCAGGAAGACTTGCAGTTTCTCAATGAAGTTAGCTGTGTCCCATTACAACAAGGCTTGAGGCATTTACAAACCGCTTTTACTAATTTCTTTACAGGAAGAGCGAAATACCCTAACTTCAAGAAAAAGCATCACGGAGGTAATGCTGAATTTACCAAGTCAGCTTTCAAGTGGAAAGATGGCAAGGTATTTTTAGCAAAATGTACTCAACCCTTAAATATCCGTTGGAGTCGTCAACTCCCTGAAGATTCAGAACCATCAACAATTACGGTGAAGCTCTCGCCCTCTGGACGTTGGACTGTTTCTTTGTTGGTAGATGTTGAAATAGCTGCATTGCCTGAATCTCCTGCTCAAATTGGTTTGGATCTGGGTATTACGGCGCTGATGGCTTTGAGTAATGGCGAGAAGATTGCTAATCCTAAAACCTTTAAAGCAAAACGGCGTAAATTGCGTCAAGCTCAAAAAGCGCTTAGTAGGAAGAAAAAGGGATCTAACAATCGCCACAAAGCAAGGCTGAAAGTCGCGAAAGTTCATGCCGAAATTAGCGATGCTCGTAAGGATTTTCTTCACAAATTGACAACTCGACTGGTTCGTGAAAACCAAGTGATTGCAGTCGAGGATTTGTCGGTGAAGAATCTGGTCAAAAACCAAAAACTTGCTCTCTCAATTAGTGATGCTAGTTGGGGTGAAATCGTCAGGCAACTTGAGTATAAGTGCAACTGGTATGGACGAACACTCGTCAAAATTGACCGATGGTTCCCTAGCTCGAAGCGGTGTGGACACTGTGGTTATATCGTAGATAAGTTGCCTTTAAATGTCAGAGAGTGGGATTGTACTAAGTGCGGTACACATCACGACAGAGATGTGAATGCTGCGAAAAATATTCTTGCCGCAGGGCTTGCGGTGAATGTCTGTGGAGCGACTGTAAGACCCGAACAGAGTAAATCTGTTAAGGCTGGTGCTATGAAGCAGAAACTCTAAGAAGTGATTCTTGGAATCTCAGTCGCTTCAGCGCTGAGAGTAGTCAACCGGCATTTGCCTTGATGTGGTACGATCGACTCGCTGGCGCGATCGGCTCTTTGGAGCTTACCCCAACAATTTTAGATATTTAGATACAGCCAGTTTGAGATTTTTCAAGTCAAAGCCCCCAGAAAAATCCGTGCAAAAAATCTAAAATCTAAAATCGCTTGATTTTTCGCGAACGGTTTTCAACTCCTACTCAAAAGATTTTTTATGACGACTGCAACAGTTTATCCCACCGCCCCCGATCTCTGCACCGACGATTACATCGCAGTGGGCTTGGCCACCTGCTTCATCAAAGAAGAAGGCGAAGTTCATCAAGTAAAAATCATCGAAGCTATCCCCTCAGCAGCTTTGGAAGCAATTGTCAAGGGCATTCCCACATCTTATGAAATGGCTTGGGGCACGACTTTAGGAGCGGTGCTGGAGGGCGACTCACCCAAAAGGCTGCCGGAATTTCCCTCGGAAGCTCAGTTTAGCGACGAATTCGGCTTTCGGGCGATCGCCGCAGCCCGCACTTACAAAATCCGCCCCCAAGCTCAAGTTCACATTCCGTCAGGAACAGTTCGCAATGACTTTACTTATTCCTTAGAACGTAAAAGAGTCCTCAATTCCGAGCGCATCGTTCGCACTGAAGACAATGTGAAACAGCACGATCACACTCACAAGGTTCTTTAAATTAAGTCGCCAAACTGCGGCAATTTAGCACCGAAAATAGTTTTGAGTTTTGAAATGTGAATTGAATATTTAATATCAAATCCTCTCTTCATCGGAATAGTAAATTCACTGTTGACTGTTGACTGTTAACCGTTAACATCATCCCGGTGCAATCGGAATTGATATAACACATTTTTAGTTCATTCATTAATAACTCAAAACTTTTAATGTTTTATTAAAAAAAACGCCAAACACATTAACTTAGGGTGCGTCCTTGCCCGTACCTTACTAAATTTCAACCTAGAGCATGGAATACGCATTTTATATGACTCTTAACAAGACTTAACAAAACAATTAAAGAAGAAAAATTTCATAACTCAAACAGCTTCTACAGTCCTCTTTGGTATAAGTTGGGAGGTCAAAAGAGGCTCATCTTCGTCTATAGGCCAGGCTTTCGCTCGAACTGGTAACAAGCAAAAGCCCGATCGCTAAAAAGCTTACTGTGTAATACTTCTTCCTGATGACCGATGACCGATGACCAATGACCAATGACTAATGACTGATGACTGATGACTAATGACTGATGACTGATGACTTAAGTAGTCGCTGAAATGTTTTAATTTATCAAAAATATGGTAAAATCTGATTCCAGTTTAACAGAGTGAGCCGGCCAACGGGAAAAAATCAAAAAATCCCCGCACTTATTCAATGCTAGTAGTTTTCAGACTGCTCGCAGGCGAGCAAGTGCATCGCAGGTGAGCTGAGGATTTTAATCTCACAAATTGGTCAAACCATGCGAAGCTTTGCGAAAGTGAAGTGGTGGAAATTAACAAGATTGTTGCCAGCGGGATTTAAGGGCAAATACAATTTTCCCTACAAAATTGCGCTGTTAATTTTGGGCGCAACAATTCTAGCAGCTAGCATCATTAGTTGCATCAGCTATTACAGCGTGCGCCGCTTGATTGTGGACAATTTAGAGCGAAATGCTTTGTTAGAGGTTAAGCAGGGCGGGAACAAGATCGATCGCTGGATCGGCACGAAAAAGGCCCAGATAGAACTCCTCGCAAACACTCCTTCGGTGCGATCGATGAATTGGTCAGTGGCTGGGCCTTATTTAAAATCGGAAGTCAATCGACTACAAGACTTCGAGCATTTGGCATTAATCGATCCCGACGGTTTTTATTTCACTACAAAAGTCGGCAGAGCTTTGATTAATGTCAGCGATCGCCAACACTTCAAAAAAGCAATGGCTGGCGAAGTCTATGTTTCAGATCCTACAATTTCTCGCACGCTAAAACAACAGAGTATTGTTCCCATTTCGGCTCCGGTGCGCTCAAATTCGGCAAATTTTCTGGACAAAACAGCCGACAAGCCGATCGGAGTAATGAACGGCATAATCAGCACCGACAGAATAGCCGAAGTAGTAAAAAAACTGGAATATGAAACAGGAACTTATGCTTTTGTTCTCAATTCTCAAGGAGTCCCCATTGTCCATCCCGACGCTCGGTTAATCGGAAATATCGACAAGCCGACTCCGAGTCTGTTGGAGTCCGCAGATACTAATTTGGCAAATGTAGCCAGGGAGATGGTTTATCAAAAAACAGGCATTTTGTTGACCAAAATCAACGATGCCAGAGTTTATGTTGCTTATCTTCCCTTAGAGCAAGCTGAATGGTCGATCGCCCTAGTAATTCCTTCCCACCACATCGAAAAAGAACTAATCGCCTTAAACATATTAGCAGCAGCCGCCACCATACTCTTAGCAGCAGCTATTGTCGCAGTAATTGCAGCAAATAAGCTGTTTGCCGAAAATTTCATCCGCACTCGCTCAGAGGCCCTGATTCACCGCTTGAGCGGCCGCATTCGCGCTGGCTTGCCGCTCGATCGCATCCTGCAAACAACAGTAGAAGAACTCGGTACATTGTTAAAGCTCGATCGAGCAATATTCGGCTGGTACGACCCCCGACAAGATACAGTAGAATTTTGCTGGGAATATTGCCGACAAGGTTTATCGGGGCGCTTGGGAATCTTCGGCGCTACCGGAGGGCCATCGGGAGATTTAGCTGCACGGCTGCACCGGTGCGAAACAGTAATTCTCAATAAAACCTCCGCCTCTGATGTCGCAGGATTTCCAAAACCCGCCCATCTCGAACTCACAAACAGCCGCTACGCAACAGTACCCGTACTTACTCAGACTAATCGGCTGGGATATCTGTTCACCATTGCTAATCGGCAGTTTGCGAATCCCAACGAATTAGAAGTTTTGGAAGCCATAGCAGATTCACTGGCGATCGCAATTTCTCAATCTCAACTCCAGGGACAAATTCAAGAAGAACTCAAACTTTTAGAAGAAGTATTAGCCCAACTGAGAAAAACCGAAGAGCATTTAGTAAAAAGCGAAAAAATGGCAATTTTGGGTCAACTCGCTGCCGGAATTTCCCAGGATATTAATAACCCAATTAACTTTATTTATGGTCGCCTGATTCACGTCAACGATTATATCAAATATTTGCTCGAAATAATTCACCTTTATCGCGAACAGTACCCCCAACCAGTGCCGCGAATTGCCAGAGAAATAGAAACCTTCGACCTAGATTTTATCAGCCAAGACTTGCCGGAAACTATCAACGCTCTGAAAATAGGAACCGATCGCATTCGGCAGCTCGTAGTGGCTTTTCGGAAAATTTCACTTCCTGACAAAGCTAACAAAGAACGCACCAACGTTCACGAAGGTATCGACAATATACTGCTATTGCTCGATCACCGATTGTCTCCCAAAGTATTAGTAGTCAAGGAATATAACAACCAGCCACCAATTTTGTGTTATCCCGGTCAACTCAGCCAAGTATTTACGAATATCCTCAACAATGCGATTGATGCTGTTAACAGTCTTGACAACTCCGAGCCAATCATTACAATTAAAACAGATATAGTAGAGCATTTTTCTGGCAGGTTTATTGCAGTATCGATCGCCCACAACGGCTGCCGGATTTCGCCAGAGATTCAACAGAGAATATTTGAACCATTTGGCAATACTAAATCCTGGAAAAATTTTACAGTGTTGGGACTATCGGCTTGCTATAAAATTATTGTAGAATTGCACGGCGGTATTTTTACCGTTCAATCTCCAGTACCGTCTGAAATTGAATCTCAAACTGGGGGCGGTGCTGAGTTTATCGTAGAATTGCCAATCGTTTGATATAAAGCCCGTAAAACAGAAAATCGTTGCTGCGAAGCCGATCGCGATCGGATTAGGGGAACAATAAAGGCGCGATAACAGCAAACAACCAGCCTCCCATTACCACGATTTCCACAACAATTAATAGGATATTTTTGTTCATTTTTACATTAAGAGCGATCGACAAAAGAGCGAATTTTGCGCCACCAAGCAGCCGGCGAATCCTCCCGGCGGTACGCAACATCAAACATCGACAAAATTAGCGGTAAACCCCCCACTTTCGCACTCATCAACAAGTGCATCAGCAGACAAAACACTAATACCGCCCAACCAGAAGCGTGCAAATAATACCAAATCTGCGTCAAATCCCCCGCCGGAAGCCATTCTTCCTTAACCATACTTCCAGAGGCGATCGCCCAAGTCAGCGCTAACAACATCAAAGTATTTACAATCCGGTGCAAACTGTACCACCAAATCGGTTTTCCCAACTGAGTTAGTTTGCCAAAAGAATCCGGCTGCACCAAGCGTTGTTGACCTGCGTGGAAACTGTACAATGCAAAAGCCGGCATGACTCCTAACAGCAACAGCTTGCCGAAAGTGCCGTGAATCCCGATGAGATCGGCAATCGGAGGCGCGGGGATTTTGCCCAACCGCCCGTCATAGGCGTTGTACACCAAAAATGCGGTCAAAATTGCTAAAAGGGCGATCGCACCGTTAAGCCCGTGCAGTAATCTGAGCAACAATGGCTGGTAAGGTTTAGATTGCGACATTCTCAACTCTGCTACTGAAAAACTCTTCACCATACTTTACAACCAATCCGGGCATTTTTCAACCTGCAAATTATGAAATAAATGTGATTTAAAAATGAATGTATTGTGATAAAAGCGTTATTTTATCGAGGTTTAGTGTAGACTAAAATTGTCTAAAAAACTCCTTTAATCGTAAAATTTCATAGTTAACAAAAATGGATGCAGCCACTACCGTCTTTCTTTCCTTGGGACTAGCAGCAGATGCTTTTGCTGTAGCGATTTCTAGCGGTTTAGCAATCAAACACATGAAGCTCAACAAAGCTTTAAAAATTGCCTTATTTTTCGGCTGCTTTCAAGCGTTGATGCCCGTAATCGGATGGTTGGCAGGTCTGAGTTTTAGTTCTTGGATAACACCGATCGACCATTGGATCGTTTTTGGGCTTTTGAGTTTCATTGGCGGTAAAATGATTTACGAATCGCTGCAGGGCGAAGAAAGCGAAAAAAAGTTCAATCCCTTACATACGGGGACTTTGATAACCCTGTCGGTGGCGACGAGTCTCGATGCCCTCGCAGTGGGAGTCGGATTTGCTGTCTTGAAAGATTCTATTGCTCAGGCGGTGACTGCGATCGGACTTATTACTTTCTTTTTAGCTTTTGCCGGCGTGTTTATCGGGCACAAATGCGGCAACTTGTTTGCTAATAAAATCGAAATATTGGGTGGATCAATTTTGATTTTTATTGGCAGTAGAATCTTGTTTGTGCATTTAACAGAAGCGACAATAATTACAGGACAGTAGTCAGTAGTCAGTAGTCAGTAGTCATTAGTTATTGGTAATTAGTTATTGGTTATTGGTTATTGGTTATTTGTTATTTGTTAGTTCCTATTCCCTGCGCGGGCCAATGCCCTGCGCGGGCCAATGCCCAATTCCCAATGCCCAATTCCCAATGCCCAATTCCCAATTCTCAATTCCCAATTCCCCAAAGATGCTATAACAGAAATATTACGTTAAAGGATAAAAATTCCGTGCTGAAACTTTACGGCGGAGCCCGCAGCAGGGCCTCTATTGTCCAGTGGTATCTTGAAGAAATAGCGGTTCCCTACGAATTCGTCACCCTAGATATGCAAGCAGGGGAACACTTGCAGCCAGAGTTTCTGGAAATTAACCCGATCGGCAAAGTACCGGCAATTGTGGATGGAGATTTTAAACTTTGGGAATCCGGCGCAATTTTGCTGTATTTAGCTCAAAAATACGGTAAAATGCCCGATAGTTTGGAGCAGCAAGCCGAAATCGTGCAGTGGGTCATGTTTGCTAACGCTACCCTCGGCCCGGGAATATTTGTCGAAGCAAGTCGCGATCGCGAAACCCCGAAAATGTTAGAACCGTTAAATCGCATTTTCGAGAAACAGCCGTTTTTAATGGGCGATGAATTCGGCGTCGCCGACGCAGCAGTCGGCTCAATTTTATGCTACATCCCGATGATGCTGAAACTAGACCTCAGCGCTTATCCGGCTGTTTTAGATTACATGAAGCGGATCTCGGAAAGACCGGCATTCCAAAAGGCGATCGGCGGTAACTGAAGAAAGGCGCTACACCGATTAATGATTCAACTCTCTCTCCTCCGACTCTGCGGACTCTGCGGACTCTGCAGTTAAATCTATCCGAAACAACCGCAAACCCGATCGAAACAAAAACTCAACAGCTAAAAGCAGGGGCTAATTTGTGAATAGCCCCTGCTTTTACTAAAATCCGACTTATCTGAACCCGACAGCCGCTTGCCAGACAAAAGCCAGCAGCAAGAAAAACACGGGAATCACTGGCAAAACATTAACCAGCGGGTCAAATATCGCATAAGCTTCGGGCAGTTTTGCTAAAAGTAATGCAGCTTCCATGAATCAACCTACCTATCCAACACAATTCTAATAATTGTCGCATATCTTCACCCAAGGAGCTCACGATCGATCGACAGTCGGTGTCAGCCAGTGGCCAAACTCTTCGGTAAATCGATCGGCCAAAATCGCCTCCCGCATCCTCCCAGTAAAGCGAATCAACTCCGTCACGTTGTGCAGCGCCAGCAAAGTATAGCTGAGTGCTTCCTTAGCCCGCGCCAAATGGGCCAAATAAGCCCGACTGAATTTTTGGCAGGTATAGCAAGGACAAGACTCATCCAGGGGAGCAAAATCCTCCCGAAACCGAGCATTTTTCAAATTCCAGCGTTCCCCTCGCACAAAAGCCGTCCCGTGGCGGCCCAGCCGAGTCGGAATCACGCAGTCAAACATATCTACGCCACTCGCTACAGCCAGCGCCATTTCCCGATAGGTGCCAATCCCCATCAGATAACGAGGTTTATTTGCCGGCAACAGAGGCGCAGTAACTCTCACAATCTCTGCGATCAAATCCCCCGATTCCCCGACGCTAACCCCGCCGATCGCATAACCGGGCAAATCTAAGTCTACCAACTGGTTCGCCGCGCGCGATCGCAAATCGGGGAAAACACCCCCCTGCACGATGCCGAACAAAGCTTGTTCCGGGCGCGAGTGAGCCTGCATACAGCGTTGCAGCCAGCGGTAAGTGCGATCTGTCGCTGCCTCCACCTCGTCCCGTGTAGCGGGGTAAGGCGGACACTCATCAAAGGCCATAATCACGTCAGCGCCCAACTCGTTCTGAATCTCGATCGATTTTTCCGGCGTTAAATTAATGATGCGGCCGTCGCGGGGAGCTCGAAAAGTCACCCCATTCTCCGAAATAGTCCGCATTTGGCTCAAGCTAAACACCTGAAAGCCGCCCGAATCCGTCAGAATCGGGCCCGGCCAAGCCATAAATTTGTGCAATCCGCCAGCGCCTGCGACAATTCGTTCCCCCGGCTGCAAGTGCAAATGATAAGTATTCGCCAAAACCATTTGAGAACCTGCGTCTTCAAGATGTGCCGGGGTCAAGGTTTTGACATTAGCCAGCGTCCCCACGGGCATAAATTTAGGCGTTTCCACAATACCGTGGGGAGTGGTAAAAACCCCTGCACGTGCTTGAGTATGGCTGCAGTTAGCCTTACATTTAAAAGAAAATCTCCCGTTGTCTTCAGTCATTAGTCTCCGTCGATCGTTAACCGCTACTGGGCAGTCGTTGTTATCTAACCTATTCTTATGGAGATTGAGACAAAAAACCCATGACTGAGCCCAAAAACGGAGACAAGCCCGGACTTCTTTCATAGATGACCAAAAATTTTAGACCAAAATTTAATCTCCCAGATTCATCTTTCGAGTAAATCTAAAATCTAAAATCTAAAATCTAAAATCGACTGACTGGTGATTAAAACTGAGAATCATCCTCATCCAATTGCAGATCCCAGTGGCCTGAGAGTACCTGATCGACAACCGCATCCAAAGCCGCAGCATTTAAATTCCGGGAGACTTGCTCTTGCAAAGGATTGGAGAGGGGAATTAACCGCAACTGCCGGCCGTCTTGAATCAGGTCAAAATAAGCACCCTCGACCGGGGACTGTTTCAGTTCCAGGTAATCAAAACTATACACGTTCAAATAAAGCCCGTGGTTGGCAATCAGGGTAGAACGGTGGGGGTTGGCGAAGACTTCGAGCACGTACCCTTCACCTTCGCTGTAAATCTTGCCATCTTGGATGTGAAGGTAGCGCACACGTCCTAAATCAAACAGCAATCTTTTGATATCGCGCTTGTTGACGACAATGCCTGTATCAATGATGCAAGGAGCAACTACCCTGTTATTCGATTGGTCGTGACTCATGGAACAAAAGCCTCTGTTGTAGTATTTTCCCGTTTTGAAAATCGGGGAGTTAGCTAGAATTCTGGATACGGGAAACCAGAATCTTGAGTTTAGTCATTTTAGATAGGGAGCTTCGGGAGCGCTGCCGGCAGAGGTTTTCCGGGGAAAATTGCTCGGACAGGAGGAATGCCCGATCCAAAGGACTAGCGTGTTACAGTTCCAATTCTGGCACAAGCTAATGAATTGACAACTGTATACAAAATGAAAAAATTTCTATCTTATGGTGGATGATCAATTGGTTCGCTCTACGATCGACTTTTTCCGGAATCAAGGCGCTGCTATGGCAGCTGCAGTCGCGTTTTATACTTGTTTGCCGGTGCCTGTGTCTTGGACTTTGGAGTTCCGGGGCATTGCTCGTTTGGCTCCGGCGATCGGGCTTTTGATCGGCGGGATGCTGGGACTGGCGGATATTGGGTTGCAGTTGTTCGGTATGCCTGCCCTGACTCGATCGGCCTTGGTGGTAGTTTTGGGCATCGCCATCACTGGGGGGCTGCACCTAGATGGGGCTATGGACGCGGCGGACGGGCTTGCCGTACCCGACCCTGTGCGCCGACTGGAAGTGATGCGGGACAGCGTTACAGGGGCTTTTGGGGCGATGGCTGCGATCGCGATCGTCCTGCTGAAAACTGTCGCTCTTTCGGATTTGAATCACTATCGGTGGCTGGCTTTGATGGGTGTGGCGGGTTGGGGGAGGTGGGGCCAACTGGTGGCGATCGCCCGCTATCCCTATCTCCGCCCGGAGGGTAAGGGAGCTTTTCATAAAGAATCGATTTATTCACCTTTTGATTTTATCCCAGGAGTTCTGTTGTTGGTGAGTTTGAGCGTGCTGCAAGTTGTCTTGGAGGGCGATCGGTGGCTGTTGGCGGTGGGGATGGCTTTGGGCGGAAGTGCGATCGGAATTTTTGTCGGAGCCTGGTTTAACCACCGTTTGGGCGGCCATACGGGCGATACTTACGGTGCTGTAGTGGAGTGGACGGAGGTTTTGTTGCTGTGTCTTTTGGTGGCTTTGGAAGGGTGAACAGTTGACTGTTATCTGTTATTTGTTATCTGTTATCTGTTATTTGTTATCTGTTATCTGTTATCTGTTATTTGTTATCTGTTATCTGTTATCTGTTATTTGTTAACCAATAACTGTCAATCAATAACCAACAACAAATAACCAACAACAAATAACCAACAACCAATAACCAATAACCAACAACCAATAACCAATAACCAATAACCAATAACCAAAAGACTTAACATTATTGACAATTCATTTGCCGAGCGCGATCGACTGCGGCTTGCAATTTTTCCGCCAGTATCCGAACGTGCGGCTCTTGTAACATCCCCAAATGATCGCTAGGGATCTCGTGAATCTCTATTCCTCCTGTAACTACCTCGCCCCAACCCAATGCGGGATCGGCATCAAACAAGATGGCACTCTCAACCGCTTTGAAGATAGTCGCTCCACCCGAGTAAACTCCTGCTACATAGTGTCTCAATGCCTCTTCATTGAGTTCTCGATGAGTGAAGTTTTCCAGCTCGATCGGCAAGGGACGCCCGATCGCTTGGTAAAACTTAGAAGAAATCCTCCATATTTGATTAGTAATACTTTCGACTTTTCCCGCCAGATTGCTCTGAGTTTTCCCCAGAAATACACCGGGAGTCATGTGTAAAACTTTCATCGCGCGTTGACCGCGTTTTTTTTCAGACGATTTTTTAAAAGCATCCGGGCCGTAGGTATCCAACAATCCCAGCAAAGCTACCTTTTCACCTTTGGCATCAAGTTGCCTAGCTATCTCAAAAGCTACTGTCCCGCCAAAAGATACTCCTAACAGAAAATAAGGCCCGTGCGGCTGGAAAACTTGCATTTCTTTGATGTAATAAGCTGCCAATTCCTCAACTCGATTGGGGGGAGCCAGCTTTTCATCCATAATCTGGGTAGACAGTCCCAAAATAGCCTGCGATTGCTCCAAATGATTCAGTAAAGGACGGTAAAATTCCAATCCCCTACCGAGTACGTGAATGCAGAATAGAGGAGGTTTGTAACTCCCTGTTCCCGGTTGAATCACTACCATTGATGGAGAGGGTGAAGACCATTCCGGTTCGCGGAGAATATCAGCCAATTGCTCAACGGTTGGCGATTGGAAAATAGTAGAAAGCGGCAGTTTTTTGCCGAATATTTTTTCGATTTCAGCTAACAAACGCGCCGCTAACAGCGAATGCCCTCCTATCTCGAAGAAATTGTCCCTGATGCCAATTGAATTGATCCCTAAAACTTGTTCCCAAATTTGCTTCACTTGGAGTTCTAATTTGTCCCGGGGGGCAACAGCAATTGTTTGATCGGGTGCAACCCTGGCAGATTGCCACTTTTGACTTGCCAAAGCGCGGCGGTCAACTTTGCCGTTGGGGTTCAAGGGCAAAGCGTCGAGGAAGACAAACCCAGCGGGTATCATGTAGTCTGGCAGTCTTTTTTGCAGGAAACTCCGCAGGGTATTGGCGGCGAGAATTTTGCCTGGGCCCGGGACTACATAAGCTGCGAGACATTTGTTCCCCGAAGCATCTAACTGAACTGCCACAGACACTTGACTCACATCTAGATGTCCGGCCAGTACGGCCTCAATTTCTCCTATTTCAATGCGGAAGCCGCGAATCTTTACTTGATTGTCAATGCGTCCCAAATACTCGATGTTACCATCGGGCAGATAGCGGGCTAAATCCCCTGTTTTGTAAAGGTGATTTGCAGAAGGAAGAAGGCTTGAAACCGATCGCCCTTCGGCATTTTTCCATCTATCTTCTTGGTTGGCGATCAAAGGATTTGGAATGAATTTTTCGGCTGTTAAATCCGGGCGGTTGAGGTAGCCTCTGGCTAAGCCTGCACCGCCTGCATACAACTCGCCCGGAACGCCGATCGGCACTGGCTGCAAATGGCGATCGAGTATGTAAACTTGAGTATTGGCGATCGGTCTGCCGATCGGCACCGAATTGCTAATTTGACTGTCAGGGGCGATCGCCGCGCAGCAAGTAAAAGTCGTATTTTCTGTCGGCCCGTAGCCGTTAATTAATTGGCAGTTTGGAGCCTCTCGCAGCAACTTCTGGACGTGGGGAACAGATAAAACGTCACCGCCTGCCAACAGTTGGCGCACACCCTTTAAATCCTCAATGCGATCGTCCACCATCAAGTGAAACAGTCCGGCGGTCAACCACAAAATAGTCACATTGTATAAGCGAATCGCCTCTCCCAGCTCTGCTAAAGATGGAGTTCCTGGGGGAAAGACAACCAGTTGCGCCCCGTTAAGCAGCGCCCCCCAAATTTCCAGCGTCGAAGCGTCAAAGGAAATCGGAGCCAGTTGCAGGAAGACTTCGGCGGCGCTGAAGCTCGCATAATCGGTGTTTTTAACTAACCGCACTACCCCACGGTGGACGACGCAAACGCCTTTTGGTTTGCCTGTGGAACCGGAAGTATACATGACATAAGCCAGATTTTCCGCCTGCGCGAGATAGGCAAGATTGTCCTCACTTTGTGCGTTTATTTCCTCCCGCACCTGCTCCAAACAAACTATTTTTGCTTCAGTATCGGGCAGCTTTTCTGTTAAATGCTGTTGAGTTAACAGCACCGATAGGGCGGCATCTGACAGCATGAATTCCAGACGCTCTTTGGGATAAGCTGGATCTAAAGGCAGGTAAGCAGATCCGGCTTTGAGAACAGCCAAAAGCGAGACGATCGCATCCATAGAGCGATCGAAACAAACACCGATTAAAACTTCCGGCCCAGCCCCCAAAGTTTGCAAGTAATGTGCTAATTGATTGGCCCGACAATTTAGCTGTTGGTAGGTTAGCTGTTGTTCGCCAAAAACTAAGGCTACAGCGTCGGGAGTTTGTTCTGCTTGAACTTCAAATAGTTGGTGAATGCAGGCTGATTCGGGATAATTTGTGTGAGTGTTATTCCACTCAATTAATAGCTGCTGTTGTTCTATTTCTGTCAGCAGGGGCAATTCTGAAATCTTCTGCTTTGGATTGGCTGCGATCACTTCTAGTAAAGTCTGGAAATGTCCCGCCATCCGAGCGATCGTTGACCCATCAAACAAATCAGTATTGTATTCCCATGCTCCTATCAATCCAGAAGCCGTATTCTCTATTGATAGAGTCAGGTCGAACTTGGAAGTGCCGAATTCCACGGAATAAGAACTTACCGATAACTCAGGCAGTTCTACAGAATTAACCAAAGCGTCGTCGAGGACAAACATCACCTGGAACAGAGGCGTATAGCTTAAGTCTCGCGTTGGTTGCAATGCCTCTACCAACTGCTCGAAGGGCAAGTCTTGATGCGCGTAAGCTTGCAGCGCGACTTCCCGAACTCTGGCGAGTAACTCCTCAAAACTGGGGTGGTCGCCGAGGTCGGTACGCAGCACTAAGGTATTGACAAAAAAGCCAATTAGTCCTTCAATTTCCCGCCGATTGCGACCAGCTACAGGCGTACCCACTACGATGTCCTCACTGTTTGTATAGCGGCAGAGTAATGTCTGAAATGCCGCCAAAAGGGTCATAAACAGAGTGACTCCCGCTCGCTTGCCCAGAGCGGTAAGTTCCGCGCTCAATTCCAGGGAAAGGGCTGCATAGTAATATCCTCCCCGGAAGGTTTGAACAGGCGGTCGCGCTCGGTCTGTGGGTAATTCTAATAAAGCTGGAGCGTCCAATAGTTGTTGCTTCCAGTAGTCAAGCTGGGTTTCGAGTATTTCTCCTTGCAGCCACTGCCGCTGCCAAAGAGCAAAGTCGGCGTACTGTACGGATAATTCTGGTAAAACCGGAGCCATGCCCGTGCTGTTGGCTTTGTAAAGTTCTGCTAACTCTCGCAAGAACACGCCTACAGACCACCCATCAGAAATAATGTGGTGCATGGTAAGCAGCAAGACGTACTCGGTTTCACCTAGCTGCAGCACCAAACCTCGGAGCAAAAGCTCTCGTTCCAGGTTAAAAGGTCGATTTGCTTCTTCATTTACCCATCGTTGCGCTTCAATTTCTCGCTCGCTTTCTCCTAGGTGCAACAAGCTGACTACTTGTAGTTCCCAACTGTGAGTTGAAGCGATAACCTGAATGGGTTCTCCCTCTACTGTCGCGAAGTTGGTGCGTAAGGCTTCGTGACGCCCGATAATTTCGTTGATGCTGTTCTGTAGCGCCGTTATATTGAGCTGACCGAAAAGACGCAACGCTACCGGGATGTTGTAAAAGGGACTGTTGGGCTGTAACTGGTCGAGAAACCACAGTCGCTGTTGAGCAAAGGATAGTGGGATGGACTCTGACCTTGGAATTGGTAGAAGCGGCTCTGCTTCTTGTGATTGTCCGTTAGAGAGCGAATTCTCTACCCGAGAGGCGAATTCGGCAATGGTGGGTGCTTCAAACAAACTGCGTAGCGCTAATTCGACGGCAAAGGTATCGCGCACTCTCGAAATTACTTGAGTGGCTAATAAGGAATGTCCGCCCAGTTCAAAGAAATTGTGGTGAACGCCCACAATTTCAATTCTCAGGACATCCGCCCAAATGCTGGCTAGCATCTCTTCAATAGGAGTTCTTGGGGCTACTAATGACCGTTGCAGTTCGGGTCGAAATTCTGGTGCGGGTAAGGCGCGACGGTCTACCTTGCCACTGGGGGTTAGTGGCAGGGCATTCAACATCACCAATGCTCCCGGTATCATGTAATCAGGCAGTTTCTCTTTGAGAAAACCCCGCAAGTTGCTAGTGGCGATCGTGGACGAGTTGTTGGCGACAATGTAAACTGCCAGATATTTTTGACCTGGAACATCTTCTCGCACTATAACTACAGTTTCTCGCACACCGGGGTACTGCGCGATCGCTGCCTCAATTTCCCCCAGTTCGATGCGGAAGCCGCGAATCTTGACTTGATTGTCGATGCGACCTAGAAACTCGATGTTACCGTCACTTAGGTAACGGGCTTTATCGCCAGTTTTGTAGAGGCGTGACCCAGATTGAGTGGTGAAGGGGTTAGGGATAAATTTTTCATCAGTCAAATCGGGACGGTTTAGGTAGCCTCGGGCGACGCCAGCACCGCCGATGTGTAGTTCACCCGATACGCCGATGGGGACTGGCTTTAGGAGGCGGTCGAGAATATAAATTTGCGTGTTAGCGATGGGACGACCGATAGGAGGAAGTATCGGCCAATTGTCCGCTGAATTAGTGAGGGTAAAAGTGGTGACAACATGGCTCTCCGATGGTCCATAATGATTGTGCAAAGTACAATCAGTTAGCTTGCTCAACCAGCTAGAAATGGCGGGAGTAATCTGCAACTGTTCACCAGCAGTAATGATTTCCCGTAAATAGCTGGTAACTAATTCACTACCAGTAGCTACCTCAGCTATTTGCTGTAAGGCAACAAAGGGGACAAACAGTCTCTCAACAGCTTTTTCTTGGAGTAAACCTAACAAAGCGAATGCATCTCGTCGTAATTCCTCTGCAATCAAGAGTAATGTCCCTCCAGAACACCAAGTAGAAAACATTTCTTGGAAGGAGACATCAAAGCTGATAGGAGCAAATTGTAGAGTTTTTGCCCCGCTAGAAATTGTCGTATTTTGAAGTTGCCACAAGATCAGATTGCAAAGAGAAAAATGATTCATTGCTACTCCCTTAGGCTGACCTGTAGAACCGGAAGTATAAATCACATAAGCCAAGTTAGTTGCTTGCACACCAGTGATTGGATTCTCCTCACTCGACCGGGAAATCACCTGCCAATCAGTATCTAAATAGACAAACTGCGCTTCATATTCAGGTAGCTTCTCAACCAGTCGCTGTTGCGTCAACAGCACCTTAACTTGAGCGTTTTGGAGCATAAAGCTCAAGCGTTCAGTAGGATACTCTGGGTCAAGCGGCACATAAGGACCACCAGCCTTGAGGATACCAAGCAATCCCACTACCATCTCTAGGGAGCGCTCCACGCAGATACCCACCGAAACTTCTGGCCCCACACCCAGAGTTCTCAAGTGATGTGCTATTTTGTTAGCCCGTTGGTTGAGTTGGAGGTAGGTCAACTGTTTATCTTCAAAAACCACCGCAATGGCATCGGGCGATCGCGTAACCTGTTCCTCAAACAACTGGTGGATACACTTATCAGAGGGATATTCTTTTGTGGTGTTGTTCCATTCCGCTAGCAACTGGTATCCCTCTGCTTCGGTTAGCAGGGGCAATTCTGAAATCTTCTGGTTTGGATTAGCAACTATTCCCTCTAACAGCACCTCAAATTCAGCCATGCGGCGGCGGATTGTCGCAGCATCAAATAAGTTAGTATTGTACTGACACTCCAGCACGAGTTTGTTTTTTGTTTCGCTGGCATTCACCGCCCATTCAAAATTTTCATAAGTTCTCGGATTCGAGAAGACTTCAGCCTTAAAACCTTCAAAATTCAGCTGATCTTCCGTAAGCTGCACATCCAAATTAAAACTTACAGGCACTAGCGGAATGCGACTGAAATCCCGTGGCATTGCTAGTTTTTTGACCAGAGTACCGAAGGTTAGCTGCTGGCGTTCGATCGCATCTAAAACTCCAGTGCGGCGCGATCGCAAATAATCGATAAAAGATTGTTCTCCGTTAATTTGGGTACGCAACGGCAAGAAACTTACGCAGTGTCCGGCAAGCTTGTCTTTGCCCCCAACAAGCTGTCCCGCCGCCGGCATTCCGACAACCAAATCCTCTTGTCCGCACAAGCGGTAGATAAAAGCTTCAAATCCAGCCAAGAGAATTGTAAAAAAACTGCACCCTGCTTTCTTTCCCTGGCGTTTGAGGTTAGCAACCAAATCCGGCTTTAGTTCCCAATCTTCCCGCGAACCCTTGTAAGTTCTCAAAGGAGGCCGCGCTCTGTCTGTCGGCAAATCCAGCACTGGAATCGTGCCTGAAAACTGATTTAACCAATACTTTTCAGCGGCAATAACTTCGGGGCTTGTTGCTTGTTCTTCTTGTAAAATTGCGTACTCTATAAAACTTTCTGGCTGTGGAAGATTGACCGCTAAGCCTTGATTTTTTGCAGAATAAATTTCACCCAAATCAGGGAATAATATGCCCCAAGACCAGCCATCGCAAATGATGTGGTGACCGGTGAGAATAACGATGTATTCCTGTTCTTGCAGCTTGATAATTTGACTGCGAAACAGCGGCCCGCGCACTAAATTGAAAGGCTGCTCGACTTCTTGGCGGCGCAAATAAGCTAATTTAGATTCGCGATCGCGATCGTCGAAAATTGACAAATCTATCAAAGGAATATCAATTTCGATCGCAGAGGCAATGCAAAGAGTCGATCCGTCAGGGCTAAATGTTGTCCGCAGCGACTCGTGTCGCTGCACCAATTCTTGAATGGAAAATCGGAGAGATTCAACGTCGAGATTTCCTTGCAATCGCAGACACATCGACTCGTTGTAAGCGCAATTAGCCTCGTCTTCCATTTGCACGGCAATCCAGATTTCCTTTTGCGATTCCGTCGCGGGTACGCAAGCAAAAAGTTCTCCGCCTGCAAATGGATCGAAGTCTACAGCAGTTAGTTTTGGTTGTAAATCTACGGTTGTTTTCATTGCAATTAACGTTGATGCACGTAAATAAATTAAATTGTCTTTGTTGTAGTTTGAAAAAGGTAGATTGGGATTTATCGTTGGGTGGGGGCGGGTTTATGAGATTATTAGTCTTAGGCATAGATGGTTGGTAAAACCCGCCCCTACAGGATTTAATTGCCAATTATCACTGTTATTTCTATAAGCTTTCTCCTACTTGTAAATGTTTGCCTGGACGCTCTGGATCTGCTACGTACCAAGCGGGATTGCCGTTAGGATCTCGCCCTAATTTCGCACCGGGTACGGGAGCATTGTTGGCGAAAGCGGTTGAGGACTTTCCTCCATTAATATTACTGTGATTGTGGAATTCGATCGCCCTCACAGTTTCCCCCGATCCACCGCCTAAAAATCCGGCTGACTGCAATTCGGCAATACTGTTTTTAAATGCCTCCTTGATAAAAGCAATATCTGCGTCGGAATGGGCTAAGGTCAGGAAACACGGGCGGTGATCCCAAATGTGAATGCCTTTTTCTCGCAGCGAGTAGAAAAGCAGTTCTCCATGCGTAAAATCTTGCGGGTAGGTGATTTTGAACAGGGAACCAAAGTTTTTAACCGTGAAAGGTGCTTGTTCGCGATCGAACATGGCGTTCAATTCTGCAACTAATTGGTCAGTTTTGGCATTGAGATCGCGCTGCAAGGAAGACCCGCCCCGTTTCAAATATTCGAGGGATGCTTTGGCGGCTGCTAATGTCAGCGGGTGGCGCACAAAAGTTCCGGCAAAATAAGTAACGCCTACTTCGGGGAAAGAGTCGTCTCCGAATTGCCAAAATCCGCCATCTAATGCGTCCATCCAAGCCGATTTGCCCGCAATTACCCCGATCGGCATCCCCCCGCCGACGACTTTGCCGTAGGTACCAATATCTGCTTGTACGCCGAAGTATTCTTGGGCGCCGCCCGGTGCGACTCGGAACCCGGTAATCACTTCGTCCATAATGAAGGCGCAACCGGCTTGCTCGGTAATCCGGCGCACTTCGTGGAGGAATTCTCGCGGTTGCCAGTCGGGGCGGCGGCTTTGTACGGGTTCTACCATGATGGCTGCAAACTCGCCCGCCCGCGCTTTGAGGATTTCCAGGGATTCGGGTTCGCCGTAGTCGAGGATTAAGGTGTTGTCAACGGCGGATTGGGGAATTCCCGGTGCTGCTGGGAGCGATCGCAATTTCTTAGTTCCGCGCACGATTACTTCGTCGAAATTTCCGTGATAGTCTCCGGTAAACGTGACGATCGTATTGTTGCCGGTGACGGTGCGCGCGAGTCGCATTGCACCCAAAACTGCCTCAGAACCGGTATTGCAGAAGGCGACGCGATCGTGCTTGGTCATTTCGCACACGAGTTCGGCGACTTCCCCGGCTAGCGGTGTTTGCGGCCCGATTTCAAAGCCTAATTGCATTTGGGCGGCGATCGCTTCTGTAATAAATGAAGGCGAATATCCGAAAAAGTTCGACCCGAAACCGTTGGTTAAATCGACATACTCGTTACCATCTTCATCCCAAAGTTTAGAACCGGACGATCGCCCCACCACGATCGGATAAACCAACTCTTTCATCGTCCGGTTAAAGCCGGAAACTACGCGCGGATCTGCGAGGTGGTGGCGGTGAGTCTGAGTGTACTGTTTCGATTTTTGGGTTCGCGCCGTATACCGCTTGACAAATGTTTCTAAATATGCAGTTTGCGATGGAGTTAAGGCACCGCGATCGGATGTGTCGATGCGGGCGGCTGCGCCGAATACTTTTTTGGGCTCGGCGGTGGGTTCGGCGGATGGTGCAGGTTGGGCGGCTGGGGCGATCGTGCTGCCATTATTGTGGGATTGCGGGATCTGTTGCACCGGTGCGGGGGGCTGCACCATTTGAGGTGGGGCTGTCGGTGCCGGCTGCGCGGGAACACCGCCACCTAACAATTCTAGGTGTCGCGACATAATCTGCAACTGCTGGCCGATCAAGTATTCGAGGTTGCTCGATTGTAAGGGTTGCAATAGATGAGCTGGCGGGGCAGGCAGATTTACCGGGGCGCTGGCGGCAATTGGTGCGGGAGGCGCTGCTAGGGGCGGTGCTACCGTGCCCGGAGATGCCGGAGGTGCCGGAGGTGCTACCGCCACAATTGCGGGCAAAACTTCCGGCGGCAAAGATCTGTCGATAAATTCAGATAAAGTTTCGAGACTGGGGAAAGTTTCTAGTAGCTGGCGGAAGGTAATTTTAACGTTAAATTCTTTTTGCAAGTTCAGCGCTACTTGAGTCAAAGACAGAGAATCCAAACCCATTTCTAAAAAGGTTAGATCGTCGCTGACGCTACCTAAATCTTCACCAGAAGTTTCTTCTAAGATATTTTTGATTTTGGGAATGAGCCTTTCTTTGCGAGCTGGTTGTTGGGTTGCGACTTGTGAATTTGGCATTGGTTGTTGACTGTTGACTGTTGACTGTTGACTGTTGACTGTTGACTGTTGGGAATTGGGCATGGGGAATTGGGAATTGGGAATTGGGAATTGGGAATTGGGAATTGGGAATTGGGAATTCTCCCCATCTCCCCCTCTCCCCATCTCCCCATCTCCCCCTCTCCCCATCTCCCCATCTCCCTCTCTCCCCATGGGTTCTATCCAGAAGCGTTTGCTTTCAAAAGGATAAGTTGGCAAGGGGATGCGATCGCGCGTTTCCTCCTGATAAAAACTCTGCCAGTCGATCGCCACTCCGCAGAGCCAAAGCTGTCCGACGGCGCTTAACAAAGCAGTCCATTCAGCGTTGTTATCTGGATTATCGGTTAGAGAAGAAATAGCAACTTGCTGTTTCAAATCCTTCGATTGTTTGCGAGCCAAAGTAGCAGCCGTTGTTCTCGGCCCGACTTCCAAAAGCACGCGATTCGGATCTTGCCAAAGTTCTTTGATGCCGTCGGCAAAACGCACTGTCGCCCGCAAATGCCGCGCCCAATACATCGGATCTGTTGCTTGTTCTGCGGTGATCCAACTAGCAGTTACAGTCGAAACAAAGGGGATAGTTGGCGCTGACAATTGCACTTTTTTCACGTATTCACCGAAAGGTTCGACGATCGAATCTACCATCGGCGAATGGAAAGCGTGGGAAGTGTGCAAGTGTTTGCAGACAATCTTTTCGCTGGTTAATTGCTGTTCAAAAAGTGCGATCGCATCTGTCGGCCCAGAAACCACGCACAAATCCGGCGCATTCACCGCCGCCACTGCCAAATCCCCACTCAAACGCCCTTCGACTTGCGCCGCCGGCAACCGTACCGACAGCATCGAACCACCGGGCAAATCTTGCATCAAGCGCCCCCTCGCAGCCACCAGCATCAAGGCATCTTCCAGGGAAAACACGCCGGCGATAGTTGCCGCCACAAATTCGCCGATGCTGTGCCCGATCGCACCTTGGGGAATGACACCCCAACTCTGCCACAGTTGGGCCAGCGCGTACTCTACGGTAAATATCGCAGGCTGAGTCAAGAAAGTTTGGCGGAGGGATTCGGCGGCTGTCGCTTCATCGCTGCCGGGATATAGCACTTGGCGCAAATCTCGGCCGAGGTGCGGCTGCAAAATTTCGGCGCAGCGATCGACCGTGGAACGGAATAAAGGCTCAGATTCGTACAAATTCAAGCCCATATTGACGTATTGCGCCCCTTGTCCCGGAAACATGAAGATTACCGCCGGATTTCTCGATTCGGCGCAGCGGGTTGCTGTACGTAGCGGTGGCAGGGATTCTAGTAGCTGCACCGCATCGTTTAAATCGCTGCAAACGGCGAAGCGGCGATAATTAAAGGCTTGCCGCCCGGTTTGCAAGGTGTAAGCAGCATCGGCGAGATCGATCTCTGGGTTTTCGGCGAGGTGCGATCGCAAGTTGGCGGTAGCCGCGTCCAAAGCAGATGCTGTTTTTGCCGACAGCAGCAGCAACTGTCTGGGGCGAGAAGAACTTGACGGTGCCAGCGCGGGCGCTTCTTCGAGGACAACGTGAGCGTTGGTACCGCCGACACCAAAGGAACTGACTCCGGCTCTTCTGGGCGTTTTCCCGGCTTTCCATTCCGCAAGTTCGGCGTTGACGTAGAAGGGACTGTTGGCAAAGTCGATCGCCGGATTCGGTGTTTGGTAGTGGAGAGTGGCGGGTATTTGTTGGTGTTTGAGGGCTAAAGCTGTTTTGATCAGCCCTGTGACTCCGGCGGCGGCGATCGTGTGTCCGAAGTTGCTTTTGATGGAGCCGATCGCGCAAAATTGTTTGGCTGAGGTTTCGCGTGCAAAAGCTTGAGTCAAAGCTGCAATTTCGATCGGATCGCCCAGAGGCGTTGCCGTGCCGTGGGTTTCGACGTAGGATATCGTTTCTGGATCTACGCCGGCCATCGCCTGGGCCATCGCGATCGCGTCTGCTTGTCCGTCCACGCTGGGCGCTGCAAAGCTGACTTTGGCCGCCCCGTCGTTATTTAAACCAACGCCGCGAATTACCGCATAAATTGTATCTCTGTCGGATCTCGCCTCTTCCAAACGCTTGAGTACCACAGCCCCGGCAGCGTTGCCGAACACAGTGCCTTCAGCCTTAGCATCGAATGGTTTGCAATGTCCGTCGCTGGAAAACATCCCCCCTTCTTGATACAAATAACCGCTATTTTGGGGAGCTGTAATCGAAATTCCGCCGGCGAGAGCTAAATCGCATTGATAGCTCATCAAGGCATAAAAAGCTTGACAAACTGCAACTAATGATGTAGAGCAAGCGGTATGTACGCTGACGCTGGGCCCTTTAAGATTGAGTTTGTAAGAAGTGCGGGTAGCAATGTAATCTTTTTCATTTCCTACCATTACCTGAAACTCGCCCGCGCGGGAAATTATGTCCGATCGCCCGGCGATGTTGTTGGGAAAATAAGTATTGTTGCCCGTACCGGCATAAACTCCGATCGAACCGTTAAAAGTATTGGGATCGCAGCCTGCATTTTCGAGGGCGGCCCAAGCTATTTCTAAAAAAACCCGTTGCTGCGGGTCGGTAATTTCGGCTTCGCGGGGACTCACGCCGAAAAATGCTGCATCAAAGCGATCGGCACCGTCAATAATGCCTCTAGCTTTGACGTAATTCGGATCTTGTCTGAGATTGGGGTCAATGCTAGGGTCTAGTTCTGCGTCGCTGAACAGCGCTGTAGACTCGACTCCGCCGCACAAATTTTGCCACAATTCATCGACACTCGCAGCACCGGGAAAGCGACCGGCCATGCCAATAATTGCAATCCCGTCAAGTTCTTCTGAGTTTTCCTGTGAATTAGTCATAAGTAAGCCCCTATTATAATTAAACGTAAAATACCCAAGTTTCAACAGCTCGTTAGATTATTTTTCTTCTGTCTATCCTCCTCTTTTAAATAACTAAGACCTGACCAATAACCAATAACCAATAACCAATAACCAATAACCAATAACCAATAACCAATAACCAATAACCAATAACTAATGACTAATGACTAAGGACTAATGACTAATGACTAATGACTAATGACTAATGACTAATGACTACCGTCTTTTGCTAAATTGCTTCGATCGATTAAAAGCAGCTTTTTGTCGATCGGCCCGATCTTGAAATTTATTACTAGACTGATTCGTACTCTCTCCTTGGTTTAAATAATTGGCCAATTGGGCGATCGTCGGGTGCTGGAACAATTTGACAACTGGCAAGTCTTTTTCTAATAGAGTCCGCACTTGCACGGCAATTTGCAGAGTCATCAGAGAATTACCTCCAATCTCGAAGAAATTGTCGTGAATGCCGACGCGATCGAGCTTCAGCAACTTAGACCAAATGCCCGCTAGCACTTTCTCCAAATCGCTTTGCGGTGCCGCGTAACCCTGGGACAGTTCTTGTCGCTGGGAGTCAGGTGGCGGCAGGGCGCGGCGGTCAATTTTGCCGCTGGGTGTCTTCGGCATCGCCTCCACAGTCACAAACACCGCAGGCACCATGTAATCGGGGAGTTGTCCTTGCAATTGGACTCGGAGGTCAGCAATTGTTAGTTGCTCTTGTGGATTGACTGCTAAATAAGCCACCAATCGTTTGTCTCCCGGTTCGTCTTCCCGCGCTAGCACCACAGCTTGTTTAATTGCCGGATGTTTTGCGAGTGCAGTTTCAATTTCTCCCAACTCGATGCGGAAGCCGCGAATTTTAACTTGGCCGTCAATCCGTCCGATGTACTCGATATTACCGTCGGGCAGATAGCGGGCTAAATCTCCTGTTTTGTAAAGGCGATCTCCTGAAGGCAGAAGGGAAAAATCTGATTCCTGTTCGATCGTGCTTATTTCATTGTGTTTAAAAGGATTGGGAATAAATCTTTCAGCAGTCAAGTCGGGGCGGCTGAGGTAGCCGCGCGCCAAACAGATACCTCCAATGTGCAATTCTCCAGCAACGCCGATGGGTACGGGCTCACCATTCCGGTGTAACAAATAGATTTCCGTGTTGGCAATAGGGCGGCCGATCGCAGGCAGTGCAGGCCAATTTTCCGGCGGGCCGCTGAGGGTATAAGCTGTGACAACGTGGCTCTCCGAGGGGCCGTATTGATTGTGCAGGGTGCAATTTTCTAGCTGCTGAAAGAAGCTGGTAATGTAACGGTTGACTTGCAACTGTTCGCCGGCGGTGACTACTTCGCGCAGCGATTTTGGTACTAGCTGATAGCTATCGGCGGCTTCGGCTAAATGTTGCAGGGCGATGAAAGGGAGAAATAGTCTTTGAATTTTTTCTGTGTCGATTAGCTGCAACAAACTCCGCGCATCTCGCCGCATTTCTTCGGTGATGAAAACGAGGGTGCCGCCCGCACACCAAGTACAAAACATTTCTTGAAATGAGACATCGAAGCTGAGGGAGGCAAATTGCAGGGTTTTGGCTGCGTCTTCCAAGGTGGAGTTTTGCAGTTGCCACGCAATTAGGTTGACTAGGGCGCGGTGCGGGAGGAGAACTCCTTTGGGTTTGCCGGTGGAACCGGATGTATATATTGTATAGGTTAAGTTGTCGGGAGATACGGTGCTGGCGGGGTTTTCGGTGCTGTAATTGGCGATTTCTTGCCAGTTTGCGTCCAAACAAACGGTTCGCGCCTGATGTTCCGGCAAGCTTGACACTAGGTGAGATTGCGTGAGTATAACGGGAGTTTTGGTGTCGGCTAACATGAAAGTCAGCCTTTCTTTGGGATAAGCTGGATCGATCGGCACGTAAGCTGCGCCTGTTTTGAGAATGCCTAAAACGGCGATCGCAATTTCTAAGGAACGTTCCATGCAAATCGCAACTAAAACATCGGGCCCGACTCCTAATTGCTGCAAGTAATGGGCGAGTTGATTCGATCGCGAATTGAGTTCGCCGTAGGTAAGCTGCTGTCGGGAATTGTGGGGAAAAATGGCAGCAATGGCATCGGGCGATCGCTCGACTTGGGCTTCAAATAATTGGTGAACGCATTTGTTGTCGGGATAATTTGCCTCAGTTTGATTCCAGGTCTGCAATTGAGCAATTTCGGCTGCTGTCAGCATTGACAATTTGCTGATTTTCTGCTGGGGATTGGCGGCTATACTTTCGAGCAAAGTTTGCAGGTGTCCCAACATTCGGGTAAGGGCGTTTTCATCGAACCGCTGGCGATCGCCCGCAATTTTCAGCAGCAATTGGTCTCCCCCGTAGCCGTAAACTGTTAGGGGAAAACTCGTCTGTTCTAAAAGCTGAAATTCTCGGTTTTTCCAGTCATCGCCTAGAGATTGCAAGGCAGAATTGAACTGGCACTTTTCAACTACTAGCAAGCTTTCAAATAAAGCGCTGCTGCGGGGTATTTCGCTCCATTCTTGAGTTTTGGCCAGCGGTACGTTACTGTATTCTTGCAGCAAATTCCATTGATTTTGCAGTTGTTTCAGCCAATCGATGGCTGGCATTTCTGGAGTGACAATTACTCTCAGCGGCAAAGTATTGATGAACAATCCTACTGCTGGTTCTATTTTTTCTCTATTTGGCGATCGACTGTTGCAAATAGATCCAAATACTACATCTTGCGAACCGGAACAGCGGCTCAAAAGTAAAGCCCAGACTCCTTGCAGCAGGGTATTCAGGGTTAGTTGTTGTTCGTGAATTAGAGAGTTTAAAGCTGCGGTAACACTGCTAGAAAGTCTGATTTCTGGTGATGATAAATTTTCTTGCGGGTTTGCTATCTTCCCTACCGGGGAAACACCGCCAACCAAAGGGGTACGATCGCAAAAACCGCTTAAGTATTGCCTCCAAAATGCTTCTGTTTTCGAGATATCTTGCTGCATTCGATGGCTGGCATCTCGATCGCCACTGGGCGGTGTTAATTCTAATTGCCGATCGCCAGTCAGGGCTTCGTACAAGGTAAAAACTGCTTGCAAAACAGTTATTGCCGAGGTACTGTCAAGCAAAATATGGTGATAAGTCCAGATGAGTTTGTATTCGGTTTCCGCAACTCGGAACAAAGCCAAACGCATCAGCGGCGCTTGAGTGAGATCAAATCCTTGCAGGCGATCGGCTTGTAAAAATGTTGCGAGTTGGCGGGTGCGATCGCCCTGGGAAAAACAACGCCACTCTCCCTCAACAATTGGTACTTCGACTTGTGGGTGTACAGTTTGCACCGGCACCTCTCGATCCAGCCAACTAAAACTCGTTCTCAAAACTGGATATCGATCGACACTTTGGCGCCAAGCATCGACAAAAGCTGAAACATTCAATTCTTCGCCCAGGCTGCACAGTACCTGTTCGATATCTACCCCTGACTGTTGGCCCGAAAGGCCCTCGAACAACATCCCCTGCTGGATCGGTGAAAGTTGATAGGAAGATTCGCTATCAGTTGCTACAGATTGGGGACGGTCTGCTGCTGGCAAAGACATACTTACCTGCGAGTATTGAACTAAAAACTTTGGAGCAAGTGTTACCGGATTTTTAATACTTCTTTTAATTAACCATTCAGGTCAAAGCGCGATCGCCAGCATCTGAATGTTGTGTTTTTTGCTGTAAATTTTTATCCTACGAGGCGAGGCTAACTCAAATTATACCCTCCTGTCAACTCACACAGATCCAACCTACAAATATATTCTATGCCGATCGTTTACCGTTCCGCAACCGTGTAATTACAGAGAATACAGCCACAGTAAAAACATCAATTTCACAAGGTGAGGTTTATTATTTGCGATTTATTGTCGATTGATTCGATGTCGGTGTTTTTTGTAACCGAGGGTAAGTTTTGTAAAGTTTTGAATTACCTGCTAAGCCCGGTTCTTCAAATTCGTTGGGTAGCCAGAAACCGGGTTTCTGCGACCAATTTCGGTTAGTACCAAAAATTTAGGAAGAAACCCGGTTTCTTGTTTCTTAAATTCCTGGGCGAGCCAGAAACCGGGTTTCTGCGACCAATTTCGGTCAGTACCAAAAATTTAGGAAGAAACCCGGTTTCTCAAATTCCTTAATTCCTGGGCCA
>NZ_JAUBTN010000003.1:115977-184679 GCF_036705055.1 Microcoleus sp. CZ3-B2
GCCAGAAACCGGGTTTCTATGACAAATTTCGGTTAGTACCAAAAATTTAGGAAGAAACCCGGTTTCTCAAATTCCTTAATTCTTGGGCGAGCCAGAAACCGGGTTTCTATGACAAATTTCGGTTAGTACCAAAAATTTAGGAAGAAACCCGGTTTCTCAAATTCCTTGGGCGGCAAGACAATAGTAAAAAACCGGGTTTCTCAAATTCCTTTGGCAACCAGGAACCTAAATTTTTACGCTTTCGGCTCAACCCAAACCGTCATGCCTTCAACCCTCAAACCTTTGCCGCGAGTGCCGCAATATTGACCGTTAGAAGTAACAGGAGTATCGCCCAGATTTTGAATGTGAGCGGTGTAAGATACATCGTACTTATCGGCTTGCGGCCCAGTCAGCCGCGCGGCAAATCCTTCAATGCGCTTGGCTTTCCCCCGGAAACCGGCCAGTTCCCCTTCCGAGATCCAAGGAGTATCACCAACTCCTTCAACGTGAGCCATGTACTCCAAATTTAAACCGGGAACCGGAGGCTCTATTTTAATTTCAAAACCTTCGACGCGGCGGCCTTGAGCTTTGGTACCGGCGTATTCTTTACCGCTAAAAGTGCGATCGCCAATTCCTTGAATGTGCGCCAACACTTTTAAACCCACAGCCGCCACAACTTGAGAATTCGCAGATGGCGCGATCCAAACTTTGATGCCTTCTATTCTCAAAGCTTTGCCGCGAGTTCCGCAATAATCGCCGTTGGAAGACACATCGGTGTCGCCGATATTTTGGATGTGAGCGCTATAAAATACGTCATACTTATCAGCTTGCGGCCCGCTCAACCGCACGGCAAATCCTTCAATTCGTTTCGCTTGACCCCGAAAACCAGCCAATTCTCCTTCGCCTATCCAAGGAGTATCGCCAACACCTTCGACGTGAGCCATGTACTCGACTTTTAAGCCGGAAATTGGTGGCTCGATATTAATTTGAAATCCTTCGACGCGCAGCCCGCGCGCTTTAGTACCGGCGTATTCTCCAGCACCGAAAGTTCGATCGCCAATTCCTTGAATGTGCGCCAAAACTTTCAATCCCAAACCGCCCTCTACAGGCGCTGGTTGAATCTCGCGAGGTGCCCCAAAAACAATGTTCCCAGAGCCTGTTTTTGGGAGGGATTTAGGTACTTCCACGCTAGGAACGATAATCACTTCGTGCATGGGGGCCGTCGCGGCGGGGGATTCCAAAATTTGGATTTGCGGTGCAACTGTAACTTGTTTCGGCGCCACATTTCCCGACGGGATGATAATCACTTCGGGTAGAGGTTCGGCGCCCATTTTTGGTTCGGTTGCTGTTTTAAGTACGGATTGGATTTTTGCAGGTTCTGCTTTTACTATCTGGACAACGGTTAATTTGCCTCTGGAAATGGCGACGGCTATTTGTTTGCCAAAAGCGGCGCTGACTGTTTCTTCGAGGATTACCCACTCTTCGTCGTTTAATTTGTCTTGCTGTTCCACTAGGGCTAGCACTGCTGCAACGGGGTGTTTGCCACTTACTAGGGATTCTGCGTCGGAATGCAGTTGAGTTGCGGTTGATTCGGAAATGGCGCGCTGGAGTTCGCGGGCTTTGCCATGCACTGATTGTAAGGGGGCGAAGTCGCTTTGTTCGCGGTGGGCGATCGCCAATACTCGATCGAGCACTTTCAAAGCTGCGTCGCGAATTTCTGCTTTACCTTCAGAAGCAGCAGCAGTCTCGACTAAGTTTTGAATATCTTTGAGGGAAGTAATTTCCCCAGGGGCGAGGGCGGATTTGTTGACTTGGAGAGCTTGTTTTTGGACCTCTGCAAAGTTGCGGCTGTAGCTGGCAATTTCTTGCATTAAGCTGTTAGAGGGAGGAAGCCCGGAGTCTTGCAGTTGTCTGGCTGCTTGGGAGAGTCGATCGGCTAAATTACCATAAGTTTCCGATAGTTGGGCTATCTGTTGTAACAAATCTTTATGTGTTGCTTCCATAGGTCTTGCAGTAAATATTTAACTTGCTGATTATAGACGTTGAGCGTCTTCTGAAGGTAGAAGGCTTCTGAAGGAAGAAGGAAGAAGTCCTTAGTCCTTAGTCCTTAGTCCTTAGTCATCAGTGCTGTTGCCTCCGAGCTTTCCGTACAACGTCATCAGTCCGAGGGAAGAAGTCCTTAGTCCTTAGTCCTTAGTCCTTAGTCATCAGTCATCAGTGCTGTTGCCTCCGAGCTTTCCGTACAACGTCATCAGTCCGAGGGAAGAAGTCATTAGTCCTTAGTCCTTAGTCCTTAGTCATCAGTCATCAGTGCTGTTGCCTCCGAGCTTTCCGTACAACGTCATCAGTCCGAGGGAAGAAGTCATTAGTCCTTAGTCCTTAGTCCTTAGTCATCAGTCATCAGTGCTGTTGCCTCCGAGCTTTCCGTACAACGTCATCAGTCCGAGGGAAGAAGTCATTAGTCCTTAGTCCTTAGTCCTTAGTCATCAGTCATCAGTGCTGTTGCCTCCGAGCTTTCCGTACAACGTCATCAGTCCGAGGGAAGAGGTCCGAGGGAAGAGGGAATATTTTCCGATCTCCCACCCTCGGCATCTCCCACCCTCGGCATCTTCCACCCTCGGCATCTCCTCCTCGCCCGAGTGATCCTCGTCACATCCGTGCAAACACTGAGTCACACTCTGCGAGTCAGGCTGTCACAGGCCACCCCTAAAAATGTCACACAAACCGAGCAATAGCCGTCACTGCGGAGTCAGTTAAAACCGTCGATACTGAGGATATTCAAGTAATCAAACCCAAAAATATTATGGTACTTATTCGCGACCTCGCCCAACAAGCTCTGACCCTAGGTTATTTAACTCTAGAATCTGAAAATCAACTGCGGCAGATGTTAACTACCACCAACTATGACTTGGAAGACTTAAATGCTTTTATGACTTTGCAACTAGCAGCCATGTCCGGTTTGGTGAAACAAGAGTCTCGCCTTGTAAAAGAATTGGAAATTTTTGGCGAGACAGCCACGGAAATTCCCTATTAATAATTAGTAGGTTTTTAATTATTTCAAATTTAGTAAGGAAATTTAAATTATGGTTATTCGTGAAGTTGTAAATCAAGCTATTGCCACGGGATATCTGAGTTGGGAAGCCGAAAATCAAATGCAGGATATTTTTGCCTCGGCGAAGTGCGATTTGGAAGATTTAAATGCTTTTATGAGCTTGCAGTTAGCCGCGATGGCTGGTCGCGTAAGGCAAGAGTCTTTGGAATCGATAAATTCGCCGAATCTTTCGGAACAAAATTAATCATTTTGATTCGTTTCTGGGGCGATCTCAATATCTATTGGCGTTTAGGGAAACTTTAAATAATAATTCAATCTACCCGGATTATTGTCTAGTAATTCTAATATTATTGCTTGCTGTGAATTTAATCTGGATTAATTTATTAAACATTAATGATGTAAAACCTTGAGAGGTCGGGTGGGAACACCGCACCTTATCGTCATAAGTAGCACGTCTAATTTACCTCAATATTAATTATATAAAACCTTCGCGATCGACTATTTCCGACTCGGAGGCTCTAAATTTTTTATAACTCTCAGAACAAACAGCGACATAAAAGCACCAATTAATGCTAGTTGCCACAACCCACATCCTGCCGCACTTCCTAAAGCTGCTGATAACCAAATAGCGGCGGCAGACGTGAGCCCGTGAACTTTTGGTTTGCCGATTTCCTGCCGAGATTCGCGCAGGATTTCCCCGCCCCCCAAAAATCCTATCCCCGCAGCAATGCCTTGAATTACGCGCTCTACAGCATCTCGTCCGTTTTCATTTTTACCTATTGCCAGCGGTATTAAAACAAACATTGCAGCACCCATACTTACTAACATATGAGTCCTCAATCCCGCTGGTTTGTTTTTGAGTTGGCGCTCCCATCCAATCATTCCGCCCACGAACATGGCCAGACACAACCTCAACAGTATGCCCAGCCAATTATCGGGAGACCACAAGTTATCGATCGACAATGTTTTACTGCAAATAATTAATCGCGAGATTCCAATACTACCGCAGCACGATGTCCGATCGCAATCTCACTGCCAAATCTTGCTCCGGGCGAATCACGATCACGTCAACGCTGCGCCGCCCCAACAATACTCCGGCTAATGCACCGATTCCAGCACCGCCCAATACTTCTTCAGTGGCGATCGCCTTGTCGCCGGTAATGCCTGCTAGGGCTGCTGCTGCTGCTGCGCCCAATGCTGCACCTTGCGCGACTGAACCTGTTCCAGCACCTTTTTGAATTTTTTCGGTTCTGGTAATAATTCCCGAATAGCCATCAATCCGATAGCGTTGGCGGCGGCTGACAATTAACTCGCTCGCAACAAATTGACTACCCCTTTGATTGCCCCTTTTGACAGGTCGCAATTCCCCGACAATCTGGCTGCCTGCGGGGATTGATACTCTGCCTTGAGCCGTGCGGATATCTCGCGCTACTGTTAATGTTAAGGGTGAAGTTTCATCGGTGGTGACAACAATTTTGTTTTTTTCATAGCTAACTGGAATGACACTGCCCGCTGGAATTCGGATGCTATCAAATTGTGAAATTCGTTGTTGAGCTGAGGCGGGCGCTGCTACTACCAGCGGCGCGCTGGTTCCAAGTGTAATGCCCAGTGCGAGGATTGCTGCTGTTGCCGATCGCAATTTTTGAGAAGTAATCATATATTTTGTCTCCTTCTTTCGGTTTTGTTTTACTTAGGAACGCACTACTGCTAAATTTGTTTCTAGTTTTGCATTCATTTGATGTTTTCATTATGGCAGGCGAAAATTAGATAAGTTGGGAAGATAAGGTAGATAATCAAGAATTTTCACATTTTGCCAAATTGAGAAATCGACCGGACTGGGGCGATCGGGAAGATAAGGAAGATAAACAGTCTGCGATCGCAAAACCTCTACAGATAGGATGCGTCCTATAAATATTGCGTCAAGCCATTTTTTGCCTTAGTCATGAAGATGAAGTCCTAGCAGGAAGCACTCTCTCAACGATATTAATGGTTGAGTGAGTTTAAGGCTAACAACGCTGCACCGAAAGCTGGTTCGTATCGGGGCGAAATTAGCTGAGCTTTTGGCGCGATCGCACCTATGGCAGTTTCAAACCGACCCCGAAAATTTGCATCACCGCCCCACACACCTCCCACCGTCACAATTTCAAATTCTTCTGCGGGCTTAAATAGCGCTGAAATGGCTATTTTTGTTGAAAATGTTAATTTTGCCACAGCATTGTCAATAATGCCGTCAGCGACGCGATCGCCCTCTGCTGCGGCTCGATCGACAATCGGCGCTAAAGCCGCAATTTCTTTCACTCCCCAACCGCGCCGGTAAACAACTTCCACCAATTCTTCTAGGTTATTTAAGCCTAAATGCCCTTGAAATTTTTCCGCCAGCGCGGTAACGTCTCCTCGTCCGTCATAGAACTTCAAAGCAGCTTGCAAACCTCCAACAGCGATGTCATATCCGCTGCCTTCATCGCCTAAAATATATCCCCAACCGCCGACTCGTTTAGTTTCCCCTTGACGGTTTTGCCCGAAAACAATCGAACCAGTTCCTGCAATAACCGCGATACCAACTGGATGGCCAGTACCGCCAACCAGTGCGATCGCGCAATCGCTGCAAATTACGATATTTCGCGGCAAGAGCGATCGAGTTACGGGTAAAGTATTCGCCAACTCCAAATTTTGCACTACAAATTGCACTATTTCAATATCTTTGGCACGCCCCACGCCTGCTAGTCCCAGACAAATTGCTTCTATCTTCAGATTGATATTTGGATCGATGTTCGCGGAACAAACTGCTCGCTCGATCGCCAATTGAATCGATTCTTTTGCTTGCTCAATTCCCAGCGTTTGATAATTTGAAGGCCCTGCTTCCCCGCGTCCCAAAACAACGTTGTTTTCGTCCATTAAAACGCAAATAGTTTTAGTGCCGCCGCCGTCTATGCCGAATACGTAAGTCATGGCAAAATTTTTAATTTGTCTTGTATGTTGTCAACTAATATCTTGACGGATGGGACACAATGCGGATGTGCTGGCGTGCATCTAATTTGTACAGTAATTTTTATTTAAAGTATTGTGGTCTCGCCAGCCTAAAAATCTCGTGCAAGATGGGCGAAAGCTTATCGCCAAGCGAGCGGGGACGCTCCCCAGACGTTAAAATAATACTTTTTGCATTTTTTGAGATGCTCCCTACAATTCTTTCAAACAGACAGGGCAACGCTAATAATAATTAAACCAAATAAAGCCAACCAAATAAGATTGCGCTGACACCAATTTTTGATGGATTGCGGCAGGCCGCCGCTGATGTAACGGCTCGTCTGCGGCACTAGCGGCTCGGCTTTGTCGTGATAAAGCGTGCATTCTTTTGCCAAGGGACGCTGCGGGTAGTTGCAGGTGTCGTCTTCGTGGTAAATACAGGTTGTACACAGAAATTCTGCCGATGGCGATCGATAAAGGGGGATACCCGGATGACCGAAAGCTTTGAGAGGGATTTTGCACTGCGGACAGGCGATGGCTCGCGCGTCTACAGGTTTGTGACAGCGGGGGCAATCAGGCATTGAGGACTCGGTGATAGGGTAATGTTGTCGGTAAGCTCATTAGCGGGTTTTCCGAACGCCATCAGGCGGCTGAATGCTCCAAAATAGAAAGGTAGGTCAGCGCTGATGTAACTTAAATTGTACAGATGGTTTCGCAGCGACAGCAGGCGACCTGAGCCGATCGGCTATTTTGTGCCAAACAGTAGGAAAAATCTATGGATAACAATAGCAACTTACTCAAACAACTGGTGATGCTGGGCATTGGTACTACCTCCTTGGTGGCGGAGAAATTGCAGGAAGTCAGCGAGCAATGGGTTAAAGATGGCAAAATCAACCCCGAGCAAGCCAAAACTTTTGTCGATGACATGACAGAGCACCTGAAGTCGGAGCAGGGAAGTTGGGATGCTCAGTTCCAGCGCCAACTGCGGAATATTCTGCAAGATATGGGCGTTCCCCGACAGTCGGAAATGGATGAGTTGCGCGGCAGGCTCGATCGTCTCGAACGTCAGATGCGCGATTTAGAAAACCGTAACTGGCGCTGAGCGCGATCCTTTTCTGCAAGTTTCGCCCTCGCGGGCGATCGCGCGCTTGCTGCTATCTTGTGATAAAATTGTCACCCGAACGCAGAAGGCTCAATCAGGCACTTATGTAGAAAGCAGAAGCTAGAATTAAAAACATTCTGACTTCAAAGTTTCTTTTGCGTTTAAAATTAACTGGCATCCGCCATTTTTGGCGGAAAAGTTCAGATAAAATTTTGTAGTTCTTGTTGTACAAGATGTCTTAGATATCTGAGATATCGCGGTTACAAAAAGTATCAGGAGGATTAATTTTGCAAGGAATTCTGGTCAGCTTGGGGGTAATGCTGGTTTGCTTTGTGTTTTTGATAGTTGCTCAAATGAGCGGTTATGTGCCCAAAGCAGTTGCCTCCGAAGTGAATAATCCTTTAACCGATGCTGCGCTTGAGATCCTCTCAGCGAAGTCTTTTACTGAAGATAGCTTGCTCGTAGCTGATGCTAATTTACCGGAGGAACCAGCTACTATCGCTGGCAATAACATGACTGATAATACTGAGAAAACTGTCACCACAGCTTCAGGTTTGAAATATGTTGAATTGAAAGAAGGTGATGGGGCGACTCCAAAAACCGGGCAGACGGTTGTGGTACACTACACTGGAACTTTGGAGGATGGCACGAAGTTTGATAGTTCGCGCGATCGCAATTCTCCATTTCAGTTCAAAATTGGTGTAGGCCAAGTAATTAAGGGTTGGGATGAAGGTGTAGGTACAATGAAAGTTGGAGAACGCCGCAAGTTGATTATTCCCCCTGAATTAGGTTATGGTGCTCGCGGTGCGGGCGGGGTGATTCCTCCTAATGCTACGCTGATTTTTGATGTGGAATTATTAAAAATTGCTGGCTAGGTAGCTCAACCTAACTAAGTGTTAAACTTTTACGCTGTTTAGAAACCCGGTTTTTTTATTAAGAAACCGGGTTTCTGCGTAAGTCTTAGTTCATTTAAGTAAATCGACCTAATTAAACGTAAAATACGGATCGCGAAAAAGCTTGCTGTGTGTTCCTTCTTCCTTCTTCCTTCTTCCTGATGACGTTGGACGGAAAGCTCGGGGGACAGCACTAATGACTAATGACTAATGACTAATGACTAATGACTAATGACTTATGACTAATGACTAATGACTAATGACTTATGACTAATGACTTATGACTAATGACTAATGACTAATGACTAATGACTAATGACTTATGACTTATGACTTATGACTAATGACTAATGACTAATGACTTATGACTTATGACTTATGACTAATGACTAATGACTAATGACTTCTTGGCTTCTTAAGAGCGCTTTGGAGATGCTAGATTGCGGAATGAGGTAAATTGGGCATCGAATAAAAGTTTGATGATGCCTGTGGGGCCGTTTCGGTGTTTGGTGATGATGACTTCGGCAATTCCGCGATCGGGCGAATCGGGGTTGTAATATTCATCTCGGTAAAGCATAATGACTAAATCGGCGTCCTGCTCGATACTATTATGAGCGTACAATCCTTGTGTAGCAAAGTTTTTAACTTTATCTACCGTTAGATCGTAAACCATTTCTTCGCCGATGAAATCTATCTTTTTTATTTTATCCCAATAGATATCGCTAGCAGCAATTTTCAGAATTTCTTCAGATTCTAGAAGATTAGCTAACTGCATAGCTCGTTCTCTACTGATATCACATTGATAGGAACTGTCGCCACAATAGCGCACGCCCAAACCTGCTTTAATTTGTTTAGTTGTTAAACCCAAACGTTCTCTGGCAATATTAACTTGGGTTCGCCAAACTTGGTTGGGAATTAAATCTCGGTTGGTATTAGCCCGTCCAGAATTTTCTAGATATATTTTGAGGGCGAATAAACTTTCTTGTTTATAATTGCCAACCGCACCAATCCCATATACAAATTTTTCTAGACATTGCTTCCCGCCCACCCATACTTGATATTGAGTTCGTCCTTTGTTTCCTTGGGAAACGGATTTCAAAGATGCATTAATATTCAATTTTAATAATAACGATCGAACTCCCCGCGCTAGTCTTTCGCTACTAGATCCATAGTAAACACTGGGATAGTGGGAATTGTCTTTACTCGTGCGGATACAACCATCAGTTGCCCATAGGTGTCGAAGGAAAAGAGCGATCGATTCTTGCGGTTGGGTAAATACTAAACTGGGAATAAATTTTTCATGGGAACGTAAACCAAAGATTTCTAATTGTTCGAGCCATTTAGTAATCTGATTTTTAATATTGGGAGCTAGACGATAACTAGCGGGGAGATAAACTTGATACCAATCGCGTTCGCGTTTAATGCGGGGATTAATTTGATCGCCAAATACTTCTCTAGCCAAATGTGCAACTAATTCAGCTAAATCTAATTCTCGCGTCGTGTACTGAATGGTATGTCGGGGCAAAGTACAACCATCACCAATTAAATGTCCTAGTAAAGCTAATTCAGCATTACCCATCGTCTGCACTTCAGTACAAGGAATTGATCGAGGTGTAGCAATCCGATCGCCTATTTTTAATTCATCTAAACGCTTCCAACCATCTGATGTAAAGAACTTATGATTGCCGGTTGCTGTAATCGAATTTCCCAAGCAAGTTGTCATCTCCCAGACTGGCTTGACTCCCGTACAAAAAGCATTAGTCACAATCGCTTTTTCCTGTTTCAGGGTATCTGAATTTAATCCCCAAACAGCAAAGCCAGATTTGCCGACTAAATCGCGAATTGGGACTTCTAATCCACTATCCGCCAGCGTAACTAAACTATCACCTGTTAAGCAGCCACTTTCGCGTAAATCAGACATCATCGGCCGCTTATTTGTCCTTGCTTCTACACTGCGACTCAACTGAGACAAAGCAATAATCGGCACGTTGAGCTCGCGGGCTAAACCTTTGAGGCTTCTAGTAATTCGAGATAATTCTTGGACGCGGTTGTCGCTGCTACCTTCCATTAATTGCAGGTAATCTAGCAAAATCAATCCTAGAGCTCCGCCTTGTTCCGCTTGGAGGCGGCGGACTTTCGATCGAATCTCCATCACGGTAATATTGGGAGTATCGTCAATAAACAATGGCAGTTCTGATAAGTTGCCAATGGCTGTACTAATTGGTTCCCATTCGTTTTGACTGATTCTGCCCGATCGCAACCTGTTACTTTCTATTTTGGCTTCACTGGACAAGATACGCTGCACTAGCTGTTCTTTCGACATTTCTAAGCTAAAAACGGCAACCGGCAATTTTTGCTGTCCAGCAGCGATGTGGTGGGCGATGTTGGTACAGAAAGCCGTTTTGCCCATTGCTGGCCTAGCCGCAACGATGATTAAATCCGATCGCTGAAAGCCACCTGTCATGGCATCTAAATCATAAAAACCGCAGGGAATACCGGGAAGTGTCAGGCCTTCATTGCGATTTTCTAAGTCTTGAAATGTTTGGTTTAGGGTTTCGCCGATGGATACTAAATCCTGTTGCGGGCGGTCTTGAGTGATGCCAAAAACTTCTTGTTCGGCGCGGTCTAATACTGTTTCTAGCGGTGCTGCTGTCTCGTAACCTAATTGTACTATGTTGTTGCCAGCTTCGATCAATCGGCGGCGCTGATATTTGTCTTCAACTAGGGCTGCATATTGGTCGATGTTGACTGCTGAAACTGTGCGATCGACTAATTGTGCTAATTTAGTGAGTCCTCCGACTTGTTCTAACTGGTTGCGATCTGTCAACCAAGTTGTCACCGTCATTAAATCTGTCGGTTGGCCTTGCAAAAATAGCCCTAATGCCGATCGATAAATGACTTGATGAGCGGTGATGGCAAAAAACTCCGGTCGCAGAAGTTCGGCAATTCGAGAAATCGCTTCGGGGTCAATTAAAATCCCGCCTAAAATTGCTTCTTCTGCCTCTATATTTGTCGGCATCAAATCGCTCATTAGTCAATAGTCCTCAGTCATTAGTCATTAGTCATTAGTCATTAGTCATTAGTCATTAGTCATTGGTCATTGGTCATTGGTCATTGGTTGCGATTTATTAGTCTTCAGTTTTCAACCTGCAAGTTAGCATTCCTCAGTCTTTCGTTAGCTGTACTCAGTTCTTAGCTAATGACTAATGACTGATGACTGATGACTAATAACTAATGACTGATGACTGATGACTCTTAATTACATCGGGACAACTTGAATATTAACTTCGGCGGTAACTTCCGCGTGAAGTTTGATTTCAGCTTTGTATGTACCAGTGCCCCGAATTTCGGGTAGGGTGATGCCGCGCCGATCGACTTCTTGACTGGTAGAGTTGAAAATCAGTTCTGCTACTTCTTGGTTGGTGACAGTACCAAAAATCGCGTCTCCTTCGCCGACTTGCTTGGAGATGATGAAAGGCCCGGCTGCTTCCAAGGCGGTTTTGCGGACTTCAGCTTGCTGCTTGAGTTCTAACTGGCGCAGTCTTTCTTCTTCACGGCGGCGCTCTGCTTGCTTGAGAATGCCCGGAGTGGCTCTAAATCCCATTCCTTGGGGTACTAGGTAGTTGCGGGCGTAGCCTGGGGCTACTTCTACTACGTCGCCAGCTTTGCCGAGTTTGCTGACATCTTTGTTTAATACTAATTGGACGCGCTTGGCCATGATCGTTGCTTGTGGGGTTTTAATTGCAACTTTCTATAATAGCGAAGTTTGAAGGGCGATCGCAAGGGAGAAGAAAGAAGTCATTAGTCATTAGTCATTAGTCATTAGTCATGTTTTGCTGTCCCCCCCCGAGCTTTCCGTCCAACGTCATCAGGAAGAGGAATGAGATATCATTCATTTTTGGCGGGTTCATCCGTCTCAAGGGAAGGTTGTTAAGGCATTGGAGAGGACTCAAGTCCTCACTGCGAAGCTGATTGAGCAAGGACTGAAGTCCGAACGATCGAACCTGTTATGGATTTTTTAGCTTTTGGCTCATCAATCGCCCTACAGCGGCCAATAACTCACTCGGATCGATGGGCTTAGATAAATGTTGGTCAAATCCGGCTTGCAAAATTTGGCGCTCGTTCGCTTCTCCAGCATAGGCCGTTAGGGCGATCGCCACCAAATCTCGATACTCTGGCGCAAGCTGAGTGCGGATGTGACGGATCAGCATATATCCGTCCATCTGCGGCATTCCGATGTCGCTGACGAGCAAATCCGGTGCAGTTTGGGCGATCGACAGCAGCGCCTCAGCAGCAGAAGACAGCGCAATCACCTTTGCACCCCCTTGGCCGAGGACAAAGGCGACAAAATCCCGCGAGTCGAGCTCATCATCTACCACCAAAATTCTCAATCCCGAGAGCGGGAAAGATGAAATATCGCAACTACCAGACGAATTGACCGCTTCTAACCGCTGCGCTCTAGAATCATCATTTAATAGCGGTAATCTCACCGTAAACGTCGCTCCTTGACCTTCTCCAGCGCTTTCTACAAATACCGTCCCGCCGTGCAGTTCGATCAGTTGGCGGACGATCGCCAATCCCAATCCCAAACCCCCAAATTTGCGAGTAGTCGCGCCGTCTTCTTGTCGGAAATGCTCGAAAACATAGGGCAAGAAATCGGGAATAATACCTTTACCCGTGTCGGCGACTTGAATTTCCACTTCTTCGCGACCGACTTGCGCTAATCTAACTTCAACTCTACCGCCTTCTGGCGTAAATTTTACCGCATTCGATAACAAATTCCACACAACTTGCTGCAAGCGACTTGTATCGCCGAGAACGAGTCCGACATCGGGATTTAAGATTGTTTCGATTTGAATTTTTTTAGCTTCGGCTGCTAATTGCACCGTTTCCAAAGCAGACAAAATAATGATTTCCACATTCACCGGAGCCACAGTCAATCTGAGCTTCCCTTGCAGAATTCGAGATACATCTAGCAAGTCTTCGATTAATTGAGATTGCAGTCTGGCGTTGCGCTCGATTGTCTCCAACGCTTTGGCTGTTTGAGTCGCGCTCAGCTTCCCTGCTAGCAGCAGTTGCGACCAGCCTAAAATCGGATTTAGGGGCGATCGCAACTCGTGAGAAAGTACCGCCAGAAACTCGTCTTTAATCCGGTTAGCTCGCTCGGCTTCCGCGCGGGCAGTTTGTTCCAATTGCAGAACCATATCGCGCTCGATTTCTACTTTTTTGCCCTCTGTCATATCGATCGCAGAGCCAATAAAACCTTCAAATTGTCCGCTTTCAGTAAATCGGGGAGCCGCCGCATCCAGCGCCCAAGAATATCCGCCATCCGGGCGCCCCACGCGAAATTCCATGCGATAAGGTTCCTGGCGTTCGTTGGCCATCAAAAATGCGTTTTTGGCCTGTTCTCGGTCTTCTGGATGCAAAGCATTTATCCAACCAAATCCTAAACCTGTTTCTTGAGTTTGACCGGTGAATTCATACCAGCTTTCGCTGAGGAAAGTGCAGTAACCTGTGGAGTCTGTTACCCAGACCATAAAAGGAGTGTTGTTAGCCATATTGCGGAATCGTTCTTCGCTTTCTTGCAACGCTGCTTCTGATTGTTTGCGTTCTGTAATGTCGCGACAGACAATCACTCCACCTTGGATTGCGTTGCTAGTATCAACCACCGGATAACCGCTGATACTGATCCAGCGACTTTCGCCATCTTGGTGGCCGATAAATACTTCTACATCATTGACATATTCGCCTTTGATTGCTCTGACCAGGGGTAGTTCATCGTTGGGAAATAGGGTTTTTTTGTCTGGCAAAAATACTCCGTAGGTGCTCGACCATTCCTCCCAGGATTTTTCATTCGATAGCTCACCGAATATTCCCGCGGCTGCTCGGTTAAACAGCACAAACTCTCCTTGTTGGTTGGCAAGAATTAAACCGTCACCAATGCTGTCAATAATTACTTGCAATAACTTTGTTTGTTCTTGCAGCTCGACTTCTGCTAGCTTGCGATTTGTGATCTCGTTGGAGATGCCGATCAAGCCGATGACTTCTCCGGCTTCGTTGCGGTAGGGAGCTTTGGTTCCCAGAAATGTCCGAATGCCGTCGGGAGATTCTTCGACGACTGCGGTTTTGCCGGATTCCATGATACGCAGATCGTTTTCGGTGACTTCAGCTCCGAGTTCTGCTATTGGGTATAAATCGCGATCGCGCCAGCCAATTACTTCACCAGCAGTTTTTCCCAGCGCCTCTAGGGTAGCTGGATTGGCATAAATAATCCGTCCTTCTCGATCTTTGACAAAAATTGGTGTGGGCGCTGACTCGTTAATCACATTCAAAATCGCATTTTTTTGTCGCAGTTCTTCTTCTGTACGTTTGCGATCGGTAATATCGCTCCAATAAGCCGTCAATCCTCCGGCGGCTGGATAGGCGCTGACTTCTACATACACTTGAAGTGAAGGCGAAAATTCTTCAAACTTGACAGAAACTTGCTCGTTAACAACTCGATGAAATTCTTGATATACTCTCGAATTGGATTCTTTCTCGGCGGGGAACATCTCCCAGATCGATCGACCTAACAAGTCGTTTCTCGATCGCGCCAGCAATTTTTCCGCAGTGGCATTAACGTAGGTATAGCGCCATTGCGAATCGAAGGCGATAAAAGCATCGGTAATACTTTCGATAATATTGCTGACTTGCTGTTTGGCCTCGGCGATGGCGAGTTCAGCGTTTTTGCGATCGGTGATTACTTCCGAAAAAATTATGATCCCGCCAATCTCACCGCTGTTGGTGCGCCAAGGGTGAATTTCCCAGCGCACCCAGTCCATCGAGCCATCAGCGCGGGGAAACGGTTCTTCTGGGCAGATTTCGACTGCTCCCGCCAGACAGCGCTGGTGGATTTGTTTCCAACGATCGGGTAAATCTGGCAAGATATCGTAATGCGATCGGCCGATAATGTTTTGAGTACCGAGTCCGTAATTAGCCAGCCAGCGATCGCTCACCAGCATATAGCACATCTGGCGGTCAAACATCGCCACCCCCACAGGCGAATGTTTGACAAACAGCCGCAACTTGCTGTAGTGTTCGCGCAGAAGATTTTCCGCCTGTTTGCGATCGCTGATTTCTTTGAAAAGTATGCCGATTTTTCGGCTCTGCGGCTCAGGAGTGCGGAACGCCGAAACCTCAAACCAGCGGTTCATGGCTTCGGAGCCGTGTTCAAAGCGCAGCGGTTCCCCTGTCAGCGCGACTTTCCCGTACATCTCAAACCAATAATTTTCGAGGTCTGGGAGCAGCTCGCGCGCAGTTTTCCCCACAGCTTCTACGAGTCCAGTTTGTTTCTCGAAGGCAGGATTGACTTCCAAAAAGCGGTAGTCGATCGGCTTTTGGTTGTCGTCAAACAGCATTTCGATGACGCAAAAACCTTCGTCTAGGGACTCAAATAAAGTGCGGTAGCGTTCCTCAGAGTCGCGCAAAGCAGCAAGAGCTCGTTTGCGATCGCTAATATCCACAAACGTCGCCACACAGCCGCGAACTGCGCCCTCCTCGTCAAATAACGGCACCGCATTCACCAACCAATCTAATGTCACCCCGTCCGATCGCACCATTTGAATTTCCACATCCCGCACTTCGGCACCCGAAGCTGCTGCCCGCTGCATGATTCCCAGTTCTTCTGGTGGAAGTTCCTGTGGGTTGCTCAGTTGTCTAAAGGGCAGGAGTTCGGCTTGCTCTCCGGTTGCAGAAACATTGGCATCCGGCACTGTAAACATCGACTGAGCAAACCTGTTAGCGCGAATTGCTTTACAATGCGGGTCGTCGGCGATCGCAATCCCGACAGGTACAGCATCAAATATTGATTGCAGTTCATTAACTCTTCGCTCTAATTCTTGGTTGAGCCGTTGAATTTCTTTTTTGGAAGCTTTGCGATCGGTAATTTCTAGCACCGTTCCATTCACGCCCAGCAAGCGATCGTCCTGGGCCGAGAGCGGATAGAGACTCAACAGCCAAACCCGATCTTCTCCCGGCTGTGCTGCATTTTTCCCGCGAACTTCGATCTGCGCGATCGGAATTTTAGTTTCAATAACTTGTCTGTAAAGCGGCTCTAAATCATCTGCCATTTCTGGTAAGATTTCGCGCAATGTTTTACCGATGTGGGCGGCGGCGGTCATGCCGTTAATTTCTGCTAGGCGATCGTTAATGCGGACAAATCGCAAGTCGGTATCGATAAAGCAAAGTCCGATCGGCGCGCTAGCATAAATCGCCTCAATTTCTGCAAGTTGTTGCCGCGCAGTTTGGGCTTGTTTAATAAAAGCAGCCCGAGCCGCTTTCTGCTCGGTGACATCTTGAAAATAAACCGCAACTCCTGAGGCGATCGGATAAGCTCGTACTGCATACCAAGCATTGAGCGGCTCATAAAAAGATTCAAAACTAACCGTAACTTGCTCTCTGGCGCAGCGCAGGTATTCCTGCTCGAACAAACTGCCTGCAGAGCCTGGAAATTCTTCCCAAACGCTGTTACCAATCAGCTCTTGCGGGAGTCGATTTAGCCACTGCGCCGCTTGAGAATTGAGGTAGGTAAATCGCCAGTCTCGATCCAAAGCAAAGAACCCGTCGGAAATACTTTCGAGGGTGTCTGAAAGTTGTGGTGCAAGGGTGTCAGATACTAATTCCGGTTGAGGTTGAGCAATTTCGCTGAAGGTTGTAACTACTGCGTAGGGAGTCGTTCCATCTCCCTGAAATAAAGGTTGAGAATTGAGATTCAACCAAATCAATTCTCCCTGCGGTTGATAAAAGCCCATAATAACATTTGAGCTTGGCTGCCCGGTTGAAAGCGCCACCATCGGCGGGTGAATCTCGCCGGGAAAATCCGAGCCATCTTGACGCACAGTCTGCCACGGACAGTTGATCGAAGAGTTGCCCTGCATTTGTTGTGCTGTCATCCCCAACAGTTTTTCGGCGATCGGATTGCACCCCTGAATGCTGCCGTCTGCCAATTGCAAAACCATGCCTATATCTGTTGGTAAAGGCGCGCCCGGGTAAAGCGCGTTGTTAGAATGCGTTGAAACACAGGGGTCGATGTGCCGTTGAGGTTCAGTATTGCCTAGATTTTTCATCGATTTCTAACAACGGTTGGAGTTTTGGCTAAGCCAATCGCGATCGTTAAATAATTATACGGAAATCATTCCTAGGAAGTTTTACTTTAAACAGGGTTACAATTCAAACTTAAGAGGGATGTCGATCGCCCTGCTGGAATGTTGATATCGCCACAATTTATTGTATCGCACAGTCCCTGAGCTTAACCAGTTGCCGCTACAGAGCAAAGGCCAAAGGTAGTTTTCTGGCTGTTTCAAAGGAGGGGTAAGCCCGATCGGTTTTCCTGGTGGCTGCATATTATCAACGGCTGTGGCTCGTTACAAACATTTGATGTGATGCAGGTATGTAAGGCTGACTTTGCTATTGTCAAAATCGGTCTTTCATGGCGCGCAATTGAGCGAAGGTTTGGACGGGCTCGCGGGTGTTGGCGGCCCATTGGAGGTTGGGAAAATCCCAGCGCAAAAATGGGTTGGTCTTTTTCTCGATGCCGATCGAGGATGGTATGGTAGGTTGCGATCGGCTGCGTGCTTTTTTAACTTCGGCTAAGCGCTGCTGCAGATCGGGATTGTCGCCATCTACGCCGATCGCAAATTGCAAATTTTGCAGCGTGTATTCGTGGGCGCACCAAACTCTGGTACTGTCCGGCAAGTTTCGTAATTGTTCTAGAGAAGCTAGCATTTGAGCGGGAGTGCCTTCTTTCAGTCTGCCGCAGCCTCCAGCGAATAAAGTGTCCCCACAGAACAATTCACCCGTTTCGCCTTGGTTGCGCGCGGGGAAATAGTAGGCTATGTGAGCTTTTGTGTGGCCTGGTACGAAGAAGACTTCGGCGGTTCGGCCGGCAAATTCTACTCGATCGCCCGCTTGCAAAAACACTTGCTGTCCGGGAATTCTGCCTCTATCTTGTGCGCCGCCGTAAACTTTAATTTGCCGAAAGCGATCGATCAGTTGCTGGTTGCCGCCTATATGGTCGTTGTGGTGGTGCGTGTTGAAAATTGCTGTTAATTCGGCTCCGAGCCAGATCAGTTGCTGCAAGACCGGTTCTGCTCGGGCTGGATCGACGACTGCTGCTGTCTGGCGATCGGGGTCGTGCAGCAAGAAAATGTAATTGTCCGACAGTACCGGGATTCGATAGACCTGCATAGAAAATTACCTCTGGATAAAAATTATTATAGAATCAAATTTAGTGCGATCGCACTTCCGACGCAGGGTTATTTCAGAATTATCGACTCCCCGCATCTATCTTTGGGAGTAGAACCTAGATCTTGTGTCCGCTCGATTAACCGCAGGCGCGACGGGTTCTTCGTACCGAAGAGTCCGCAGAATTTTACGGAATGCGAGTCCGTACTGCGAACCATTTTTGTTATCGTAATCGAGCGGACATGATATGATACATTATTTCTGCTGTTCCACAAATCGATTTGCATCATTTCTGAGTTAAGAATTGCCAGCATCTTTAACTATTCTGACATAAAGGCGATCGAATAAATGCGAACATCTCCCAACAAATCGAACTTGACAATTTCTCAAATGGTCGATCGGATTGTAGCGTCTGGCAAAATCGCTCGCCGCGAACATTTAGTTTTGACTTCCACTATCCTATCTGATGATAAAATTTCTGAAGAAGACCGGCACCAAATCAATCGCATCTTTGATTATATTCAAATTGGCCGCCTTAAGTTTATCGATTAAATTTTTTAGTTGACAGTTGACAGTTGACAGTTGATAGTTGCAGTAGTTAATGCCGATCCCCCTAGCCCCCCTTAAAAAGGCTACGGTGTACACACATCTCTGTGTAGAACCAAAATCCTCGGATATCCCTTGCAGCATCCCCCTTAAAAAGGGGGAAGAGAATTCTCAAAATCCTTAAAAATGGGGAACCAGAAAATTATGAAAGTCCCCCTTCTTAAGGGGAAATTTAGGGAAATATCAAAAAAAAGCAGACTTAACCCAACCCTAAAACAATACAATAGACTATCCAACTACAAAAAACAAAGCAGAATAAAATGAGTACAAAAAAACCAACAATTTTGGTAACAGGTGGAGCTGGATATATTGGCTCTCACGCAGTATTAGCACTGAAAAAAGCTGGTTACGACGTGATAATTTTGGACAATTTAGCTTACGGACACCAAGATTTAGTAGACCGGGTTTTGCAAGTAAAATTGGTAGTGGGCGATACGAAGGATCGCCCTTTGCTCGACAACCTGTTCGCCACTCACGAAATTGCAGCAGTAATGCACTTTTCAGCCTATGCTTACGTGGGCGAATCTGTTACCGATCCAGCTAAATATTACCGCAACAACGTCATCGGCACAATTACACTTTTAGAAGCAATGATCGCTGCGGGAGTAAAAAAATTTGTGTTTTCTTCAACCTGCGCGACTTACGGCGTACCGCATAAAATTCCCATCGCAGAAGACCACCCACAAAATCCGATAAATCCCTACGGCGCTACTAAGTTAATGGTAGAACGAATTTTGTCCGATTTTGATGTTGCGTACAATTTTAAATCAGTTTGTTTCCGCTATTTTAACGCGGCTGGGGCAGATCCAAACGGGTTGTTAGGAGAAGATCACAATCCAGAAACCCACCTGATTCCGTTGGTGTTGTTTGCTGCTTTGGGTAAGCGGGATTCGATCGCAATTTTTGGCACAGATTACGATACTCCAGACGGTAGTTGCATTCGCGATTACATTCATGTTAACGATTTGGCATCGGCTCACATTTTAGGATTAGAATATTTGTTAAATGACGGCAAATCTGATTTCTTTAATTTGGGAAATGGTGGCGGATTTTCGGTAAAAGAAGTGATACAAACGGCTCGCGAAGTGACTGGAAAAGAGATTAAAGCGGTTGAGTGCGATCGCCGTCCGGGAGACCCAGCAGCCTTGGTTGGTAGCAGCGAAAAAGCTATCAAAATTTTGGGTTGGTGTCCAGAATATCCCGAAATTAAGGATATTTTAATTCACGCTTGGCAGTGGCATCAAAAACGACACTCCACTTAGTAAGCTGTTGCTCCTATAGATTGTGTATGGCAATTGAGGGGGAGAGGGTGAGAGAATTTGACAATTTTTGATTGTCATCAAAATCTACAATTTTTATTTGCACAACAGGTTATTTAGGGTGCTGAAAACCAGAGAAACTCTGGCGCGAGATACAAGGTAAACTGGAAAGAATCGAGGGCGACAGCTTCCACGGAGTTAAGAAAATGTTTTTTGGTAAGCCGGAAATGCTGCCGCCAGCTCGTTAATAAGAGGAAAAGGAAAGAGTAGGCTTGAGTTGCGTAAATATTGGATTGATGGGTTAACCGCAGATGTCAAGCGGATACACACAGATTGACGCAGATAATTCAATAATTGAAAGTGAATTAGTGCCAGATGTCTAGTGGATGATCCAAACCATATTTGATGATATGACTTACGTGTAGAAAACTCCCATCAGCGTGCTGGTGGAATTACCCAGCTTGAATTATATATATGAAGTTTGCCCGATCGCTCCGAAAAGCAATTCTGTTATTTCTGATCTCCTGTCTGCTATCCGTTGCAATTCCTGCCGCAGTTGCTCAGATTCAGTCACCGCCTGCTGTGCAGCTTGTCCGACAAGCTCGCACTCTGTGGGAAGAAAAACGTTTTTCCGAAGCTGTACCGCTCTTGCAGCAAGCGGCGGTACAGTTTGAGAAAACAGGCGAAAATCTCCCTCTCGCCACAGCCTTGAGCAATTTAGCTGCAACCTACGGGCAGTTAGCACTTTGGGAACAAGCAGAACAGGCCGTGAATTCGAGTTTGTCGGTGGTGCAAACCGAACCCAAAACTGCCGAACAGCAGCGGATTTTGGCTGAAACTCTCAACATTCAAGGACAGTTGCAACTCGAACGGGGACAGACTCAAAATGCGATCGATAACTTCGACTCAAGCGCTAAAATATTCGAGCAAATCGATCGCAAAAACCAACTTTTTCAAGTTCAAATCAATCAAAGTCGGGCTTGGGAAACTCTCGGACTTTACCCAAGAGCTTGCAAAATTTTGTTAACTTCCTTGATGTTGGAAAACCAAACTTGTGCAGTTTCGACTGCAGATTTGGCAACTTTAAAAAATCAGCCTGTTTCTGCCGAAAAAGTCCGGGCAGTTCATGCTTTAGGGCGGGTGATGCGGGTTTTGGGACAACTGGAAAACTCCCAAAATTTGCTATTAGAGGCACTGACAGCAGCCCAAAAATTAGGTATCAAACAAGATGAAGCGGCAATTTATCTCAATCTGGGAAATACGGCGCGGGCGAAAAGTAATAAACCGGGTTTGAGCACCCGACAGCAGGCTGACTTGGAAGCCTCGGCTCTAGAATATTACGATCGCTCGGCGGCAATTACAGTCGAAACGCCTCTACAAATTCAGGCGCAGTTGAACAAATTAAGTCTGTTGGTCGATCGCAAAAACTGGTCGGAAGCAGAGGTTTTGTGGCGTTCCGTCGAACCTCAAACCGCTCAATTGGGTTCAAATCGTGCGGGACTTTACGCTCAAATTAACCTAGCTCAAAGCTTGATGAAATTAGCTCAGTCGCCTGCAAAAACTTTGAGCTTAAGCGATGTTGACAAAATGCTAGAACGCTCAGCAGCACCGGCAAATAGTTTGGGCGACAAACGCATACAAGCTTACATTCTGGCAGCTAGGGGCAAACTTTCGGAATTGCAGCAGCAGCACCAGCAGGCGGAAAGTTTGACAAATCAGGCTTTGAGTTTGGCGCCAGTGTTTGAATCTCCCGATATTGCCTATCAATTATTGTGGCAACTCGGGCGGATTAGGAAAGCTCAGGGAAACACAGAAGGGGCGATCGCCCAATATACTCAAGCTGTAAATGTATTGTCTTCTCTGCGGGGCGATTTGGTGACAGTGAATCCCGAAGTACAATTTTCGTTTCGGGAAAGTGCCGAACCGGTTTATCGAGAATTAGTCGGACTGCTTTTGGCAGAGGAATCTCCGAGTCAAGCTAAATTGAAACTGGCGCGCCAAACGGTGGAATCTTTGCAGTTGGCAGAATTGGATAACTTTTTTCGGGATGCTTGCGCTGATGCTAAACCACAGTCGATCGAGCAAATCGATCCTGCTGCGGCGGTGATTTATCCAATTATTTTGAGCGATCGTTTGGAGGTAATTTTATCAATTCCCGGCAAACCCCTGCGCCGCTACACTACCAATAAGTCTCAAGCCGAGTTAGAAACAGCCTTCAGACTAGCCAAAAATACGATCCGGCCTGCTGCGTTTCCCCGCGACAGGTTGCCCGCCGTCCAACAGGTTTACGACTGGTTAATTCGCCCCGCAGAGGCTGATTTGACTGCCAGCGGAATTAAAACTCTGGTATTTGTGCTCGACGGTTATTTGCGAAATCTGCCGATGGCGGTGCTGCACGACGGCGAAAAGTTTTTGCTAGAAAAGTACAGTATTGCTTTGGCACCGGGACTGCAATTGCTGACACCCAAACCTCTGAGCCAAGTTAAGTTGAGAGTGCTCGCCGCTGCCCTCTCAGAAGCGCGTCAAGGCTTCTCGGCTTTGCCGGGGGTGAAACGAGAAATTCAACAAATTTCTGCTCAGATTCCCGCTACTGACCTGCTGAATGAAGATTTTGTTAGCGGGCGGTTGCGCGATAAAATTAAATCTTTGTCTTACCCGATCGTCCATTTGGCAACTCACGGTCAGTTTAGCTCGAATGCGGCGGATACTTTTATTGTGACTTGGGATGAGAAAGTGAATGTCAAGGAGTTCGATCGACTGCTGCGATCGCGCACTGGGGATAACCAACAGCCGATCGAGCTTTTAGTGTTGAGTGCTTGCGAAACAGCTTCGGGCGACAATCGCGCGGCTTTGGGTTTGGCCGGGGCGGCAATTCGATCGGGTGCCCGGAGCACAGTCGCCACGCTTTGGCAAGTCAACGACGAATCTACTGCTATCTTTATGACTGAGTTTTATCGGCAGCTTGCTGCTTCTAAAACCACCAAAGCTGAAGCCCTCCGCAACGCTCAATTAACCTTGTTGCAAAACCAAGAATATAAAAATCCCTACTACTGGGCTGCTTTCATACTCGTGGGGAATTGGCAATAATGTGAACTACCAGACGCTGACCACTTAAGTGGTACAGCGCTGGCTTCCTGATTCAACGGGGCGGGGCGTCCAACAAAACGGAAGTTTTGACGAGGAAAGGCTTACATCCCCTTCACAGGCAGAAGCGCTAGTCCCTAACGCCAGAATCCGCAAGGCTTCATTTCTAATGTTTTTCGCTGCATTTACATCACGGTCATGGTGCGTACCACAATGCTCGCAAGTCCATGCTCTAACATCAAGAGTGAGATTATCAACTCGATTTAGGCATACATGGCAAGTCTTAGAGCTAGGAAACCATCTATCGATTTCAACGTATTGTTTTCCTTCACTCTGGGACTTGTACTTGAGCATCGTGCAGAACATACCCCAGCCAACATCACTAATAGCTTTGGCTAAATTATGGTTCTTTACCATGCCTTTGATGTTGAGATTTTCTACTGCAATAACTTGGTTTTCGTTAACTATCTTGCGGGATAGCTTGTGCAGAAAATCTTCGCGGCACCGGGCAATTTTGGAGTGGACTTTTGCCACCGCCAGTTTCGCCTTTTTCCTGTTTTGACTGTTTTTCTTTTTGCGAGAAAGCTTTTGCTGCTTGCGTTTCAAGTTTCGTTGGCGCTTGACAAAATGCTTGGGATTGCCAAACTTAGAGCCATCACTGGTAATCGCAAAATGAGTTAACCCGACATCAATGCCAATAGCTTTATCTACTGGGACTAACTCAGGCTGTTCTTTTGCATCGTCAATCAAAACAGAAACAAAGTGTTTACCGTCCGGGTTGCGAGATACGGTAACAGTCTTAATGCTTCCCTCAAAGTCACGATGTCGCCGACAGAAAACTAAACCAATTTTAGGTAAATTGATATAGTCACCCTCAAATTTGACATTTTGAGGGTAACTGATCGACTGCCTACTATGCTTGGCTTTAAATTTGGGCAGCATAGCCCTCTTGTCAAAGAAGTTTTTGTAGGCAGTAGATAAATTCAATGCAACCACCTGCAAGCATTGAGAATATGGCTCTTTCAACCATTCGTATTCTTTCTTGAGTACAGGGAGCAAGCTTTGTATGTATGCTCTGGATAGTCCTTTTCCGGTATTCTTGTAAGTTTCTTGACATAAATTCAAAGCATAGTTCCAGAACCATCTCGCACAGCCAAAAGACTTTGCAAGCAAGACTTCTTGCTCATGTGTGGGATAAATTCTGTACTTGTAAGCTTTATACATTTATCAGGAATGCAGAATACCGATAAAATTATCATAGCGCACAAAAATGATTATTGATTCGCTGTCGCTCAATTTATTTTATGACTCTTTTTCATCCCGACGCTCACCTTCGGTAGAGCGCGGGACTTCCCATTCGCATTAGTTAAGATGGGAATCGGCCAAACAGGGCATCGGGCTTCCAGTCAACAGTCAACAGTCAACAGTCAACAGTCAACAGTCAACTGACAACAGTCAACTGACAACAGTCAACTGATACCGCTAGGGAATTGATTCCCTGGCGGTATAACTGCCGTGAGGGTTTGCAGGAGATGTGGATAATCACAAGGTTTAAACTCCTACCCGAAGTCCGTACAAACTCAAAGCTCGATCGAACTTTCATTCAAATTCGGCAGCACTAGGCATAACCAACCAATTTCAATATAAAAAATATACAACTACTTTCAGTGATATTACTTAGTCCCATATTTTTTTAAACTTTCTCAAATTAGCGATCGACTGCGCCAGAGGAAACTAGCATCGCCATTCAAGCTATACCGCTAAACTTTAAAATTTATTACTTTTGACACTTGACATGAATAAAGTGTTACACTATACAAACAAATTAAAAAACTTTATAGTCGCAAATTTGAGCGCTTACTACAATGAACACACAAGTATTTAAGCATTTCAATGAATTGCAGCAACATATCGATCCATTACCTCTAGAACAAAAAGAAAATTTTACCAGTAATATTAACAATTTATCCTGCTCTTTGCAGGAATTGTCAGTCGAAACTCAGCAAATTTTATCAACAAAAGAAAAGCAAACTAAATCAGAACAAATTAACCACTGTTTAGAACTTAAAGTATCTCAACAAGGTGCTCGAATCAGAAATTTAGAGCAGCAGTTAGACGAAAGTCAGGTGCAGTATAAAAAAGTGACTCAGGTGCTGACAAAAGCAGAAGTAAGATTGCACACTCTCCTCGCAAATTCTTCCGATTTAATCACAATTATTGAAGCTGACGGGCGGATAGGAGACGAAACTTCGGTGGCGCTAGAGCGGATTTTAGGCTACAAACCAGAACAAAAAATCGGTAAATTATATAATGATTTAATCCACCCAGATGATGCCCCTGCTTGGCAGGAATATTTTGCCAACTTGCTCAAACAACCGGGGATTGCACCGCCCATAGAATATCGCAAACGCCACGCTAACGGTGACTGGGTATATTTAGAAACCATTGCTAACAATTTACTACACGATTCCAGCATCAACGGCATAGTAATCAATTCTCGCGATATCACAGAGCGGAAGCTCTCAGCAGCAGCGTTAGAAAAATCGCAACAGCAAATCGTTAATATCTTAGAAAACATCACAGAGGGCTTTTATACGCTCAACCGCCATTGGCAGTTTACTTACATTAACCAGAAAGCAGAAGATTGCTGGTACAGAAAGCGTCAAGAGCTTTTAGGTAAAAATATTTGGGAGCAGTTTCCAGAAAGCGCAAAGACGATTTTTTTTAATGAACTTCATAATGCCGTCTCCCGTAATGTTGCTGTTAAATTTGAATGGTATTACGAGCAGCCAAATATCTGGTTGGAAATCGAAGCTTATCCGTCGGAAGAAGGTTTATCTGTGTTCTTTCAAAATATCACGGCTCGCAAAAACCAAGAAGATGCGCTGCAAAAAATCCACTCTCAGCTCCTACAGCAAACCAACCTGCTCAATAGTGTCCTCTCAAATACACCGGGCAGACTTTTGATGTTCGATCGCGCAGGGCGGTTAACTTATATCAATCGCGCCGGACTAGAGTTAACTCCGCTGTCAAAAACCTGCATTTTAGGCAAATCAGTAGCAGAAATTGGCTGGCCGCCAGAACTGATCGAACTCCACAATAATTGCTGGAAAAATGTACTAGCCACAGGAGAAAGTTTAACAATAGAAACAGAGTTTATTCATCCGCGCACCGGGCGCAGGAATTATTGCAGTTACATTTTTAGCCCGATCGCGAATGCGGAGGGTAGCATCGAAGCAGTTCTCGTGACAAATAGAGACATTACCGAACTTAAAACAGCCGAAGCAGCTTTGCGGGAATCAGAATCCCGGTATCGCATTCTCTCGGAAATTACCTCCGATTTTGCCTATTCTTTTAACCTATTGCCCGATCGAACATGGGCGTGCGAGTGGATGACTGAAGCTTTTACTCGGATTACAGGCTATAGTGCATCAGAAATCGCAAATTCCGGTTGGCCCGAATGCAACTGCATTCATCCCGAAGATCGAGAAATGCTGCAGGAACAAATGCAGTCTCGCTCCTGCAGCAGCAAGGAAGTCAGCGAATATCGAATTGTCACCAAATCCGGTGAAATCCGCTGGCTGTGGGATTGCCGGCAAGTTGTGTGGGATGAAGCCGAGAATCGCGCTGTAGGTGTTTACGGTGCTTGTCAGGACATCACCGAACACAAGTTAGTAGAGGCTAAATTGTGCGAAACCAATCAAGTTTTAGAAGGGTTAATTGAAGCTTTGCCCGTGGCGGTTTTTGCTGTCGATGCGTCGGCTGCGGTGACGCTGTGGAATCCGGCGGCGGAGCAAATTTTGGGCTGGGAAAAATCGGAGGTTTTGGGGAAGATTTTGCCGATCGTCCCCAGCGATGAAATTCTCGACTTTAGCGCTATGCTTCAGTCAGAATTGGCAGGAAAAGCGCCAGTTGCCAAGCAGTGCCAGCGGCAGCGCAAAGACGGTTCATTAATCGATGTCTGTGTCTCAAGTTTACCGCTGCGAAATCCCCAAGGCCTGATTACCGGGAGTTTGAGGATATTTTCTGCGATTTCCGCAGCCCTAGGAAAGCAGGAGAAAAAAGGGAATATCAAGGGCGAGGGCGATCTACTCGATCCCTTTTGGGCGCGTTACGTCAGCCTTCCTCACCTTAATGTTGCAAGGAGGCTCCCGCTATAACGAAGTTTAGCCGCGAGAGGAATTGCAACCAGTATAAACGTGCGACAGCACAACGGCAATAATTAAGCTATACTCATAGTAGTGAGTTTTTTGGTGAGATGGAACAAGTCCTGACTTTAGTTGTAAAGCTTCAAGCTAGTATCGAACAGCAACAATTGTTGTCCGATACAGCTTATGCTTTTGCGTCAGCTTGTAACTGGATTAATCAAAATGTTAATCATAACCTAACTAACAGAAACTCCATCCAAGCTGTCTGTTACAAAGATCTGAAAGAACAGTTTGGACTAACAGCTAACCATGTTGTTAGAGCTTGTGAAGCGAGTAGGAGCTAACCGATTAACGGCAAAACAGAAAGGGAAAAAGGTCAAGAGCTTTAAGCCCACTAGCTTTGATTGTGATGCTAGGACTTTTCGTTTCGTTGAGTCAAATTGGACGGTGAGCATTTCTACAACTCTCAAGCGGTTAACAGTTTCTTTGAGAGCTAGTAACTACCCTAAGGGCAAGCTAACAGGTCATAATCCTACTTCGGCTCAAGTTTGTTTGCACAAAGATGGTTGCTGGTACGTCCATATTCAGCTAAAATCGGAAACTCCGAAACCTCAAAAAACAACTAACGTAATTGGTGTCGATTTCGGAAGGCGTGATCTAGCTGTAACTAGCACAGGTAAATCGTGGTCAGGTAAGGAGATTCAAAAAACTAGAGATAAGTATAGCCGTGTTCGGGCTTCTTTGCAAAAAAAAGCATCTCAAGGCACAAGGTCATCTAGACGTAGAGCTAGACAGATTTTGAAACGGTTAGGAGGACGCGCGGGAAGATACCAAGCATGGCTAAATCATAACATCTCAACAGCCATTATTAATGATGCAAAACAGACTCAATCCTTTGTTTCAATCGAAGATTTAACAGGGATTCGCGAACAAACTAACTCTAAACCCAGAAACAAGACTGAAAGAAGAAGGTCTAATTCTTGGGCTTTTTATCAGTTAAGAACGTTTCTCGAATACAAAGGAATAAAGGAAGGGATTGAGGTAGTTGCCGTCAATCCAGCCTATACGAGCCAAAGTTGCCATTGTTGTTTGCATATCGGTGTCAGAACCGAGAAGAAATTTAAGTGCAGCAATAAAGTCTGTGGTTGGATTGGTGATGCAGACGAAAATGGCTCGAAGATGATTGCATTATTGGGGGCGAGTGTAAGCCGTCCTAGAGGTTCTGAGTTGTTGTCTTGTGCAATCGCTCAAGGGCTACCAAAAGCCCCCACTATAGCGTTAGCTTAGTGGCGGGTAGTTTACCTCACCAACCAATAAACAAGTTCGCAGCGAATAATATCACTAACATAGGTTAGTATAGCCTTTCTGTGCTCTCATATTATGAGGTACTATGCGGCATAGGGCATAGGGCATACCTCACTTTTTTGAGAAAGGCTATAGTGCAATACGGTTCACTTAACATATTTATGCCCCGGAGATCCCCCTCGCATCCCCCGGATAGTCGGGGAGTAGGGGTTGACTTTGAGGGGATTCTTGTTCCCCCCTTTTTAAGGGGTGTGCCAGGGAGATCGTCTTAAGTAAACCGTATTGGGCTATAGTGAGGACTTCATTCCTTCTTAAATCCAACTAACAGCTAGCAATAATATCACTCAAATAAGTTAGTAGTGAGGACTTCATTTCTTCTGAAATCCAATCGGTAAAAACTCAAATTCTCAATAACTAATATCAAATCCTCTCTTCATCAGAATAGTAAATTCGAGTTCACTGTTGACGGTTGACGGTTGACAGTAAACAGTCAACAGTCAACATCATTCCGGTGTCACCGGAAATGATATAACCCGTAGTTTTCAATCTTCAACTCGTCTGACAGCCATGCGTTGCAGCGGCAGGCTGAGGATGCTAGAAGCAGTCAACAAGTAAGAAAGAACAGTTGTCAGCTTCAAACTGAGCAATAACCAGCTATCCTCTGGTAAATGAAGTTTCAGCCCGAAGACAGAAATGCAGTACACTATCCAGTAAGTAAAGCTCATCTCAATCAGCATTTCTTCGCTCAAAGCACGATCGCCCGCCAGCTTCGACTCACGCTTATCGCCCAGCAACAGCAGACCTGCAATTGAAGCCATAAAAGAAATCATCACCACACAGTCACGCCAGTTAAGCTCAACCATTTTCAACTCCGCTGCGATCTGAATTTTTGAAATTAAAAATCAGTCTAAGGGATAAGTTTTCCCGCTTCCAGCAATAGTTACAAATTGAAACAGCAGCAGTTACAAATCGCAATGAAAATGCACCGCAACCGCCCGCAACCGTCTCGTTTAGTCGGCCGAAAAGAAAAATCCACCTTAAATATTGTTAAGTTGGGAATACCTCGCCTGCATTTTGCCGACCTCTACCACAAACTGCTAACTCTTTCTTGGCCGCAATTTTTCCTTCTGATTTGTCTGTCGTATTTAGTCATGAATGGTTTATTTGCCTTAGCTTACTTGGCAGGAGGAGATTGCATTGCTAATGCTCGGCATGGTTCTTTGAAAGATGCCTTTTATTTCAGCGTGCAAACAATGGCGACCATCGGCTACGGCGCAATGTTTCCCCGCACCGATTACGCTAATACTATAGTCGCGATCGAAGCGTTTTTTGGTTTGTGGGCCGTGGCGATGGTGACGGGACTAGCTTTTTCAAAATTTTCCCGGCCAAGCGCTAGAGTTATCTTCAGCCGCGTAGCAGTAATAGCTCCTTTCAACGGCGTTCCCACTCTGATGTATCGCGCGGGAAATCAGCGCTTCAATCAAATTTTAGAAGCCCAGCAGGGAGTTACTTTGATCCGCGACGAAGTAACATCGGAAGGAGAATATATGCGCCGTTTTTACGATTTGCAATTAATGCGGAATCAATCTCGTATTTTTTCCTTAACTTGGACGGTAATGCACGCAATTGATGAGAGCAGTCCTTTGTACCAACTTACTGCTAAAGACTTGATGGAGCAGGAAATAGAAATTGTAATTACGCTCACTGGAATTGACGAAACAGTTTCGCAAACTATTAACGCGCGACATTCTTTTGTAGCGTCGGAAATTATGTGGAATATGCGGTTTGTAGATATTATTTTGAGAGCGCCGGATGGTGGTCGGGTGGTTGATTATACTCGGTTTCACGATGTGAAACCTATTGAATGAGACAAAATTTACCCGCGAGTGCGTCGAAACCCTATTTTTGGCGAAATATAGCTTTCCCACCTTGAATTTCCATAAAAACCCGGTTTCTTTGGTATCGATCCAGGAGTGCTATGAAAATTTTGATTTAGTCACTGCTAGAATACTTGTATGCCAAAATAAGCTAATATTTATGAACTCAATAGCTGCGAATATGACACTGAAAGAATTGCAACCGCAACTCCTAGCGTTAAGTCCCGAGGAAAAGACTCAAGCTATACAATTACTCGCCCAAAGTTTAACCAACTTTTGGGCGGGCATTCAAAAGACTCCAGATGTCATGGGGGGAGAAGCCTGTATCCGAAAAACTCGGATTCCTGTTTGGCTGTTGGTAAGTTATCGCCGTCAAAGTGCCACCGATGCTCATATTTTAGAAGGTCATCCGGATTTGAGTGCTGCAGATTTGGTGAATGCTTTTAGTTATGCTGAGGCATATCCTGATGAGATTGAAAGAGCAATTCGAGAACAGGAAGAGGCATAAACTGTGGCGCGTCTTTATGCAGATGAACAATACCCGTTTCCTGTTGTAAAATTACTGCGAAATTTGGGCCATGATGTCCTGACAGTTCAAGAAGCGGGTAAGGCTAACCAAAAGATTCCGGATGAAGAAGTTTTAGATTCTGCTATTAGCAATAATCGTGCATTTTTGACATTAAATAGACCGGACTTTATACAAATGCACAGGTTGAGTTCTGACCATGCGGGCATAATTGTCTGCACAAACGACCAAAACTGGGAACGGCTGGCTGTACGCATTAATGAAGCTATTTCTAATCTGGAAACACTGAGAAGTCTACTGATTAGAGTTAATCGACCGTCGGAGTGAGCATAAGTGATAGAATACATCGAGTATGAAATGAACTTGCAAACTTGACAAATAAATCCACTCTCAATTTACCCAATTAAACATAAAATACCGCTCTCCTAAAAGCTTTCTGTGCATCTTTTATTCCATCTTCCTTCTTCCATCGGACTGATGACGTTGTACGGAAAACTCGGAGGCGACAGCACTGATGACTAATGACTGATGACTAATGACTGATGACTAATGACTGATGACTAATGACTTCTTCCTTCTTCTTACTATGCGAATAATTCATACTGCTGACTGGCATTTGGGGCGGCGTTTTCGAGGGATCGATCGCACTTCCGAAATTGCGATCGCCCTCGAACAGATTTTGAAACAAGCCAAAGAGCTCGATGTCGATGCCGTGCTCGTCGCCGGCGACATTTTTGACGTTCCCAACCCTCCAGCCTACGCTGAGCGCGTTGCCTATCACTTTTTCTGCGAGCTCCAAGCTGCCGGAATTCCCGCAATTGCGATCGCCGGCAATCACGATTCCGCATCCCGCATCGACAGCATCGCCCAATTGCTCTCCCTCGCCGGCGTTCGCGCCCTAGGCAAACCCAAGCGTTCCGCCGACGGCGGCAGCATTACTCTTAATACAAAAAGCGGTAAACTCTGCGTGGGAGCGATGCCTTTTGCTTCCGAACAAAGACTGTTAGATGCTAATGCTATCTGGTACTCCGGCGATGCCAAAGTCCGCCAAGACTACCGCGAAATTGTAGCAGATTTACTGCAAGATTTAACTACAGATTTTCGCGACAATACTGTAAATATGCTGATGGGACACATGAGCATTGACGGCGCTCGCTTGGCCAAATCCGAAGTCGCTTATTACACGCGAGAAAAATACTTGCTTTCATCGCAAACTCTGCCACCAGAAGCCCAGTATATCGCCCTCGGACACATCCACATCCACCAGCGCATTGCTAAGAATTCCCTCGCCTATTATTCCGGTTCTTTGATTCAGTTAGATTTCGGAGAAGCCGAACAGGAAAAAGGATTTTGTTTGATAGAAGTTGAGCCTGGAAGTCAGGCAAAGGTAGAATTTAAACCTGTGGCTTGCAACAAACCGTTAAAAGTGCTTCAATGTGATAATGACAATCTTGATGCTGTTTTAGAAGCTCATCAATATCATCCTGGTTTCTTAAAGGTAATTGTCGATCTAGACAGCCCGCAAATCGGATTAGCCGATCGCGTGCGGCAAATCTGTTCTCAAGCGTTGTTGATTGAACCGCGCTATCGAGATGCACCGCTAGAAGCCACGGAAATGACTAATATCGATCCCAACAATTTCGATCCGGCGGCCGAGTTCTGCAACTATTACCAAAACCGTTTGGGAACGACACCGCAACCCGCTGTATTGGAGGGATTTCAGGATTTGTACAAGAAGTTTAAGGAAACAGTTAATAATTAAATTAGTAATTGGTAATTGGTAATTCTTTGCCATTACTCCGATGCCGAATGGACTTGATAAGTGCCACAGCACTCGGAAAAACATCATTGTAAAAATTCCACAATCTAAAATCCACAATCTAAAATCTAAAATCGTTTATGCGTCCACTAGAACTTTTACTCGAAGGATTTACCAGCTTCCGCCGGGAACAGCGTTTAGATTTTTCTCAACTCGATTTGTTTGCAATTACTGGTGCTACGGGTGCGGGGAAATCTTCGCTGCTAGATGCGATGACTTACGCGCTTTTTGGTACGACAACTCGCAGCGGCAAACAAGTAGGCGATTTAGCAAGTCAAGGTAGTAAAAATTTAAAGGTACAGTTGCGTTTTACTGTGGGTTCTGCCCAGTATCGGGTGACGCGGACATGGCGTTTTCGTCCAAAAACTCCTGAAAACAAGGTGATTTTGGACTGCTGGCAAAACGGCCAGTGGGAAACTTTGGGAACGAGTATTGTTGCAGTGCAAAATACGATCGAACAAATTTTAGGAATGGATTTTGATACTTTTACACGAGCAATTATTCTGCCTCAAGGAAAGTTTGATGAGTTTATTAAAGGGGATGCTTCTAAGCGCCGGGAAATTTTGCGGCAGCTAGCGGGATTTGAGATTTTTGAGCAGATGCGGAAGGAAGCAAACGAACTCGCAAAGTTGCTGAAACAGGAACGGGAAATGGTGGAAAGGCAGTTAGCTGACTTGAGCGCGCCGACGGCGGATGAGGTGGCCGGAAAGCGATCGCAACTTGGGATTTTAGAGCAGCAGTTACCTGAGTTCGAGCGCGCCGTGATGACAGCTCAGAAAGCCTTAGACGAAGAGGAACAGCTATTTTTACAAATCGCTCGGTGGCAAGAATTACAACAAAAATTGGCTGAGTTAAATGCTAGTTCCGCCGAGATTGAAATTTTAGCACAGCGTTTGGAAAGGGCGCAAGCTGCCAATCATTTACAGGGAGATTGGGCTTTAGTGCGATCGGCTCGCAGTCAAAATGAAACTGCCGAAAAAGCCGCTAAATCAGCGCGGGAACAATTAATTAAAGCTCGCTGCGAGCTAGCAGCAGAGCAACAGCAACTTGACGAGGCTCAAGCCAAAGCAGAGGCACTAGCACCACAATTTAAGGCTCGTGAAAATGCTCTGTCTGCTGCGAAAGTATATGAAGAACAGCGCACTCAATTAGAAAAAGAAGTGGCAATCGCCCAAAAAAGACAACAGGAAAAACTCCGCTTTTTCCAAGCGGCAGAAAAAGAATTGCAAGCTACTAACATTAAAATTCAGAATGCGGGTTTTCGAGTTACTAGAGCAGCAGTATTGCTCGAACAGTCTTCGCCGGGAGGAAAGCGTTTAGAGCAGTTGCAGGAAGTTGCACCTTTATTGGTGGAACTTCAGCTTATTGCCAAACAGGGAAAAAGTCAGCAGGAAATGTTGGGTAAGTCTCTGGCAGAAAAAGAAAGCGCTCAACAGAATTATGTCGAAGTTGTCACTAATTTAACAGCGGCAGAAATCCGGCTCAAAGAGTGCAGCGATGAGTTAGAAGCGGCGGAAACTGCTAATGCGGAAGCGGCACGTTTAGAGACTGTTGCTGCTGTCAGAATGTCGCTGAATTCTGGCGATACTTGTCCGGTGTGCGGCGGGGTGCATCCTGAGAGCGATTTGCTCCCTCCTTTACCGATTTCTAAGATTGTAGATGTCGCTGGTTTGCGCCGGAAACTGGCGACAGCCAATCAGTTTTTTCAATCAGCTCAAATGGCCGTGGCTGAGGGAAAAAGTGCAGTTTCATCCTGCGAGCAAAAACAGTCGGAAATTGCTCAAATGTTAGAATTGACGGCGAAAAGAGTTGGCGAATTGCAGCACCAAATCTCGGAAATTCTGGAGGAGCGAGAATGGGAAGTGTCGCAGTTGCAGCAGGAGTTGGCAATTCTTAAAGAGAACGATCGCCAATACCGAGAAATTGAGCAGCAATTCCAAATCGCATCCTTGGAATATAATAATTACGAAGAAAAATTAAATTTTGCAGCGACGACAAAAGCTGCTAAACAGCAAGAATATCAAGAGGCAATCGCCGAATCTGACCGCCGACAGCAGCAGTTACAAAGTTGTGTAAACGCGCTCTATCAAATTACCGAATATCAACCTTATGTTAATTTAGCACAGGCTTTAGAAACAGACAAGCAAGAGTTAAAGGATCTGCTGAGAATTGCCGAAAAATCTTATCGACTTGCTCAAAATATTGCTATTCAAGCTGCAGAAAGAGAGCAACAAGCGGGAGAATTTTTTGCACGAACTCAGGCGGAAAAACAGCAGCTAAATTTGGATTGGTTGGCAAAATTAACAGCGGCTGATTTCACCGAAGAGACTTTTTTAGCAGCGGTGACATTAGTTAACGAACAATTGCAGTGGGAAAATGCGATTCGATCCGTGCGGGAGTCAAAAATTCAGCTAGAGACGCGGGCGAAAGATTTGAGCGAGGCGATCGCGGGTAGGACTACCGATGAAGATACTTTAGCACAAGTGCGAGCTGCAAAACAAACCACCCAAGAAAACCTCAAACAAGCCAACAACAACCGCACCGAGCTTTTAGCGTGGGTACAAGTAGCAGCGCAAACCCTCGAACAATCCGAAAGACTGTCGCAGCAAATCACAAATTTCGCAGAACAAGAGCAAACCTACCACACATTAGCGCAAAATCTGAAATCCAACGAATTTCAATCCTACATTTTAGAACATTTAGAAGCAGAATTAGTCGGCAGCGCCACCGTAATTTTGCAAGAATTAACCGACAATCGCTACCAGCTAAAAAACCAAGAAGGCGAATACTGGGTAACAGATAATTGGAACGGCGGCGAAGCGAGACGAGTCCGCACCCTTTCCGGCGGAGAAACCTTTGCAACTTCCCTATCAATGGCTTTAGCTTTATCAGAAAAATTATCTCAAGGAGCTCAATTGGGCAGCTTATTTCTTGATGAAGGATTCGGTACCTTAGACGCAGAAACTCTCGAAAGCGTTACTCAAATTTTAGAATCTTTGCGGCAGCGAGAAAGACTAATTGGAGTGATTACCCACGTTCGAGGCTTGGGCGAAAGATTGCCCGCCCAAGTGAAAGTATTTAAGTCACCCCAAGGTTCTAGAATAGAAGTTGAAAAAGTTTAATACAGGGCGGTTGAAACCAGGTTTACACAAGCAAAACCCGACGAAAGCGGGTTTAAGATTGGACGGTTAACAGTACGTTATTTTCTTCAGTCCGCGCAGGCGGACTTCCCTTTTGTAGACGCGGTTTCAACCGCCGTCTGCAAACAAATTTAATCCTAAAAACAAAGTTAAATTAATGAAAAATTACCCCACTCGAATGCAATCGGTACAATCGCCAATAATTCCCGTAGTAGGCGAACTAATCCAGCAAAATCCGGGAACAATATCTTTAGGACAAGGCGTAGTTTACTACAATCCGCCCCAAGAATCCTTTAACAAAATCCCCGAATTCCTCGCAAACCCCGACAATCACAAATACAAAGCCGTCGAAGGAATTCCCGAATTACAAGATGCAATCGCAGCCAAACTCAAGACAGATAACGGCATAGAAATTAACAACAAAAACTGCATTGTTGTCACCGCCGGCAGCAACATGGGATTTACCAACGCCATTCTCGCCATCACCTCGGCGGGAGACGAAATTATTATCCAATCACCTTATTATTTTAACCACGAAATGGCGGCAATCATGGCAAATTGCCGCCCAGTCATAGTAGAAACCGACGCTAGCTATCAACTCAATATCGATGCTATCAAAAAAGCAATTACTCACAAAACGCGAGCAATTGTCACCATTTCACCCAACAACCCAACCGGCGTAGTTTATGATTCTGAATCACTGCGCGAAGTAAACGAAATTTGCCGCCAGCACAACATTTATCACATCAGCGACGAAGCTTACGAATATTTTACCTATAACGGCGTTAAACACTGTTCTCCCGCAGCTTTTCCCCACAGTAACGAACATACAATTTCCCTGTTTAGCCTTTCTAAAGCCTACGGTTTTGCGAGTTGGCGCATCGGGTATATGGTAATCCCAGAACATTTGCTGGTTTCCGTGAGAAAGATTCAAGATACTATCTTAATTTGTCCGCCGGTAATTTCTCAATATGCAGCCTTGGGAGCCTTGCAAGTTGGTAGAGGTTACTGCGATAATTATGTAAGGGCGATCGCATCGGTGCGACAACTCGTATTAAACGAACTCAATACAATCCAATATCTGTGTACAATTTCCCCGGCCTGCGGAGCTTTCTACTTTTTCTTGAAAGTTGACACGGAACTCGATACAATGGAATTAGTAGAACAATTAATTCGCGAATATCGCGTAGCAGTGCTTCCCGGTACAACCTTCGGCATGGATAGCGGCTGCTATTTGCGCGTTGCTTACGGTGCTCTGGAAACTGAAACAGCGGCCGCAGGAATTAGCAGGTTGGTCAAAGGTTTAAAGGCAATTTTAAACAAGTAAAATAGGATGTCAAAAATGGTTACAGCTAATTTAATAACAGATAAAAGTATTGAAGTTTTACCCGCTGCTAAGCTTAAAAACTTGCGCGAGTTGATGGCAATTTACGACTTAGATTGCTATTTAATTCCAGCAGTTGACGAACACTTAAATTTATCAGTTCCAGCAGCCAAGCAGCGACGAGCTTGGATTTCCGGTTTTACTGGTTCGGCCGGCGATTTGTTGGTTGGTAAAGATGCTGCTTGGTTGTTTGTGGATTCCCGCTATTACGAACAAGCAGAATTGCAAGTGGATGCTGCACTGATTCAAATATCGAAACTCGGCTTAGAAGGAAATTTAAGTTTAATTGAAACCTTAGAAAAAATCGCGGTAGAATCTGCCCAAAAGTCAACTAAAATTAGATTTGGTTTTGACCCGTTTACGGTAGCGACAGAGCAATATCAAAACTGGGTCAGAAAATTTGCAACTGCTGGAATTGAACTCGTAGCGATATCGGAGAATTTAGCAGACAAAGTTCGACAAACTACAGAAGTTTTACCCGCCATTGACGAATCTCCGATATTTAGTTTACCAGTATCTCTGACGGGAGAAACCGCTGCTCAAAAGTTAGCGCGAGTCAGGGAAGCGATGCAAACTGCAAACATCGACGTGCTACCGATTAGCAACCTGAATCAAATAGCGTGGCTGTTCAATCTCCGAGGTTCGGATATTCCCCACATTCCGATTTTTATATCCTATGCGATTGTCACCGCAGATACTGCGTTTTTGTTTACCAATCCCGATCGCATTTCAGCAGAAATCAAGCAAGAATTGTCGCCTGCTGTAACTGTGCTTCCCTACGCAGACTATCCGTCAATCTTAGAATCGTGCGTCAATTTGCCGAAAAAAGTTCGGGTGCTATTAGACTCGAAACACAGCACTGCAGGCACGTATAAGTTAATTTTAGGTCAACAAACAACTGAAAATAAGATTGAAATAGTTTTCGCTGCGAATCCGGTAGAAGGGATGAAAGCTCGGAAAAATCCTGTGGAAATCGAGCAGATGAAATCAGCCAATTTTAAGGCAAGTCGAGCGAAAGTTCTGACTTTAATGTGGTTGACAGAGCAGCTAAAAAATGGTAAGGTTTTGACTGAGTTTGATGTTAAAGAAAGCATCGAAAGTTTTTATCAGCAAGAAACGGATTTTCAGACTTTAACGTTTAGAACGATCGCCGGTGCGGGTGCAAATAGCTCGATCGTACATTACGGAACCCCAAGCCCCGAAATCACCTTAAAACCGGGAGAATTGCTGCTGCTGGACTCAGGGGCGCAGTATTTAGCAGGAACAACCGACGATACGAGAACCATGATTGTCGGGGAACCGACGGCGCTGCAAATCGAACACTACACAACCGTCTTAATCGCGCATATCAACTGTGCGCTGCAGCAATTTCCCAAAGGTACAACCGGATCGCAATTAGATGCGATCGCCCGTGCGGTATTATGGCAACAACAGCTAGACTACGGACATGGCACCGGGCACGGAGTCGGCGCGTTTTTAGCCGGTCACGAAGGCCCCAACGGTATCAGCAAATTTGTCCAATATCCCCTAGAAGCGGGAATGGTAACAAGTATCGAACCGGGATATTACGAACCGGGATGGGGCGGAATTCGTCTCGAAAATCTCTATATTGTCAGGGAAATGCCCTCAAAAAACGGTTCGGTTTGGTACGGATTTGAACCGTTGACGTATATTCCCTTTGAAAGGAAATTGATAAATGGCGATCGGCTGTCAAAGACTCAACTACAATGGTTGAACAACTATCACGCCTCCGTAATCGAGAAACTCGCACCCGTACTTGATGCAGCAACAATCGCCTGGTTGAAAAAAGCCTGTGCTGTATTAGGTAAAGCCTCGTAATTTCTCGCAGATTTAACTTGTGCACCTATTTTCATCGAAACTTTTGTGGGCTGGGCTCGCGAGCCCGCCCAAAGGTACAAAATAGCACATATCAGATAGGGACACGGCACTGCCGTGTCCCTACTGTATTTAATCCGATATTTCATTCGATTTAAAACTGCTATAAAGCTGGTGACAAGACTCGAACTTGCGACAGGCTGATTACAAATCAGCTACTCTACCAACTGAGTTACACCAGCAGTGAAACTTAATATAGCAAACTTATAGTCATTAGCGCAACCCCCCCAGCCAACTTTTTTTTCAAATTCGCCCAAAACCCCTCCCCGTAAGGGCAGAACCGGAATTAGAGGAATTTAGCAGTCTGGCGCGCACCCAGACTCCAGAAACCGGGTTTCTTCCTAGATTTCTCGTCACTCAACCCAAATTTTCCCAGAAACCCGGTTTCTCGCCCCCGTAGGTAAATGTTGTGGAACTTATCGCCGCGACAGGGCGGACTCCCAGCCACAGCAGATCGTCTAAACTACTGACTAATGACTAATGACGGCAGGAGGGCGGGCACGCACCATCCACCGCCCCTACTGACTAATGACTAATGACTACTGACTAATGACTAATGACTAATGACTAATCGCAGCGCCAAATCTTAATTGTCTCATCCGCGCTGCCGCTGGCTAGCAAATTGCCCGAAGGTGCGATCGCCACCGAGTATACAGTACCCGAATGTCCCTTAAGAGTGCTCAATAGCTCCCCCGTATGCAAATTCCAAAGATTAATCGTATTATCATCGCAGCCGCTAGCCAAAGTCAAACCGTCCCGACTGATAGCAACCGAATCGCCCCTACTTACATAATTCTGCAAAATATGTAGCCCCTCATTCATCCCTAAATTCGCTACACCCTTTCCCCTCGCAGAATGAGAATTGAAAATCCGCAACAAACTGCCCGTATGCAAATTCCGGAGCTTAATTGTATAATCATTGCTGACGCTAGCGAGAATTTGACCGTCCGGCGCGATCGCCACAGAATTCACCCCCACATTCACCCCCGAAAGAGTCCGCAACAACTTACCGCTTTCCACATCCCAAACCTTGCTCGTCGCATCCGAACTACCGCTCGCCAATATCTTACCATCCGGGCTAAAAACCACCGCATTCACATTGTTAGAATGACCCCTCAAAGTCCGCAGCAACTCACCAGTCCGCAAATTCCAAAGCTTAATCGTATTATCTGCCCCGCCGCAGCTAGCAATTATCTGCCCCTTCGGGTTAATCGCCACCGAATTCACTTCCATAGAATGTCCCGGAAAAGTACACAGCAAATCGCCGTTGTACAAATTCCAAAACTTAATTGTTTCATCCGAACTGCCGCTGACCAACATTTTTCCGTCATAGCTAATAGCAACGGAATTTACGCGATCGGAATGTCCCGTCAAAGTGCCAATTAATTCCCCTTTTTCTAAATTCCAAATCTTAATAGTTTTATCCCAACTACCGCTAGCCAGAATTTTACTGTCAGGACTAATCGCCAGAGAATTCACAAACGATGAATGTCCCGGCAACGTATATACGCACCGCCATTTCAGATTTTTCAATTGGTGAGCTAATTCCTTCGCTCGTTTAGATGCCTCCTCAGTTTCCTCTCTGTGCTTGAGTTCCCGATCCTCCAAACGCTTCCTTTCTGCCCTAGCTTTCGCCTCTCGCAGCGCCAACCGCCGCATCTCTCCTTTATAGACTATTCGCTGCTGTTCCTGAATTTCTTTAAGAGTTTCAATATACGGTTGAGCCCAATCTTTAGAAAACCATTCTTGAGCAAATTCCGCCTCTAATTTGAATAGCTGAGGTTCGTGGGTAAAATCAATATTTAAATAATACAAATCCGCTAAAAAAGCCGCTAATAACTTATGAATTGTTACAATTATTTGCCGAATAATCCGCAGACTAACCTTTTCATCTTTGCCCTCGGCTTCCAACTGCTGATAAACCTCTTCCCAATTCCAAGGCTGCATCGCCACTAGAGAAACGCTCTGATTGATGATTCCCCAAAAACCAAGGTGAAAATTGACTTCATAATCGCTGATATCGCTGTACAATATAGCTGTCGGCACGGGAGACAAAACAGTCTGCAACCGCTCCACATCAATATCAGAAATCGCTTTTTTAAAATAGTCTCCGTAAAATTGAACCGGACAAGATTCTCCGTGCTGGGGGTAGTGCTGATTCAAAAAAGATCTCAACTTAGCCGGCAGCTCGATATTTAGATTGTGACGAAAAGAATCCGGGCAATCTTGGCTAATTTTTGCGGGAGCAACCAACAGCAGCAATCGGTGCTGTTGCTGCTGCAAAATTTGTTCGGTTTCCTGTCTGCTCAAATTAGAAAACCAGTTGTCTTTGTCCCAAATAGTTTGAATTTGGCTCAGCTTAACTCGAATTGCTTCTGATTGAAACTCCCGCATTAACTCGCGGCAAAGCCGGCTAATGGCCCGCTTATCTCTCAATTCTTGTGCCTTAACTCGATTGGCGCGTTCTTCCTTTACCCATTCTTCTTCTATGCTGGCGATCGCGATTAATTCTTGTTCGCGGCTGTGCTGTCGCTGCAAATATTTCACTTGTGCTTTAATCCAGCGGGGGTCTTTTTTGATTTGCTGGTTCAAAGCCGAAGAAGCAGCCGAAGGCTCAATTTCTGCATAGCGTTCGTTAACAGCGCTTGCTCCCAATCTTTCTCCCAATTCGCTAGCTACAGGCTTCAACAGTTCAATTATCGTGTCTGAGAGGGGGCGGGGTAAGGACATATCAGTCAAAACTTTTTTTAACTCAAGGGCGATCGGGCGAGTGAGGCATATTCGCCAAGGCTGGACTCTTACCGCGATCGCGCTTATTTGGGAGAGCAGCCAGCGCATCCGTAAGGCCTATCGTGCAGGCTTAGCACCTTGACTCAATCATGGTATTTATACGGTTTACATTTTACCGCGAATCTGAGTCAAAACCACCGAGCGTAAGACTTGAGGATAGTCGATCGACCCCGAATTCCCCCAATTCATTTTTTTTGTTGCTATTTTTACTTGCGCCTGTTTATAATCGTACTTCACAAACATAATTACGGTATTCCGACCCAAAAACCGTAGTTTTCCTAGAGGAACCAATATAATGAGCCAGCGGCAACACCTAACTCAACAATTTCACCGATCGCCACAGCCACCAGCAGCCAAAAATCGATCGTTGACTTCACTCAAAAGATTCCTGTCCCTATTTTTAGTAGGAATAACTTTAAGTCTGGCCGTTGTATCCTGCCAGCAGGGAACCCCCAGCAACCCCGCAGCCACTCCCGGCGGTGCTAACCCAGCAGCCAACAAAGGCAACATAGAACTAACCCTCGTTTCCTTCGCCGTCACCAAAGCCGCCCACGAAGCGATAATTCCCAAATTTGTAGAACAGTGGCAAAAAGAAAAAGGGCAAACCGTCAGCTTCAACCAAAGCTACGGCGGTTCCGGTTCCCAAACCCGAGCCGTAATTGACGGATTAGAAGCCGACATCGTACACCTAGCCCTCGCCCTCGACACCGCCAAAATCGAAAAAGCCGGACTCATTGCGCCCGGGTGGGAAAAAGAAGTGCCCAACGAAGGCATCGTCAGCAAATCCGTAGCAGCCATCGTCACCCGCGAAGGCAATCCCAAAAACATCAAAAATTGGGAAGACTTAGCCAAAGACGGAGTGAAATTGATTACCGCCGATCCCAAAACATCAGGCGTGGCTCGCTGGAATTTCCTAGCACTTTGGGGCTCAGTTGTCAAAACCGGAGGCGATGACACCAAAGCATTAGATTTTACGAGCAAAGTCTACAAAAACGTTCCCATCCTGACCAAAGATGCCCGCGAAGCCACCGACGTATTTTTCAAACAAGGCCAAGGTGACGCCTTAATTAACTACGAAAACGAGATTATTCTGGCATCTCAGAAAGGCGAAAAACCGACTTATACTATTCCCGACGTGAATGTGTCGATCGACAATCCGATCGCCATCGTGGATAAAAACGTGGACAAACACGGCACCCGCGAAGTCGCCGAAGCATTTGTCAAGTTTCTCTACACCCCAGAAGCTCAGCGAGAATTTGCTAAAGCAGGTTTTCGGCCCATAGATGCCACGGTAGCCAAAGAACCCGAATTTGCCCAAAAATATCCCCCCGTCAAAACCCTATTTACAGCTCAAGACTTAGGAGGTTGGGGAGAAATTCAGAAGCAATTCTTTGATGACGGAGCCACTTTTGACAAAATCCAAGGTTCAATTAAACGCTAAGCAAATCAGAATTTACTCGTTCCCAGGCAGAGCCTGGGAACGCATATCCAGAGGCTCTGCCTCCCTGTAAAGCTTTCCGATCTTCCTCACTTGCTGTTTCGTCAAAAAGCAAGGCAGAGCCTTGAGTTCGGCATTCCCAGGCTCTGCCTGAAAGCAAGTAAATAAGCGTTCATCTGCGGTTAAAAATTACCCTATGACAGTATCATCTCCAGCCACCAACCCTCAATCTGCGATCGCCAACATCAAAAGAGCGATCGGCAAAATCACCCTACCTTGGGGAATCACCCTAGGCTACCTCAGCCTCATGCTATTTTTGCCAGTCACAGCCATGCTGGTAAAAGCCAGCACAGCAAACCCCAGTGAATTTTGGAAAATTGCCACAAGCCCGATCGCCCTTTCCGCCTACAATGTCACCTTTTTTACCGCATTAATTGCCGCATTAATTAACGGAGTATTCGGCACATTAATTGCCTGGGTATTAGTCCGCTACGACTTTCCCTTAAAACGGATTGTCGATGCAGCAGTAGATTTACCCTTTGCATTGCCGACATCAGTCGCAGGTTTAACCCTCGCCACAGTTTACAGCGATAACGGCTGGATAGGCGGGCTGTTTGCACCGTTAGGAATCAAAATATCCTTCACTCGCTTAGGCGTAGGCGTAGCAATGATATTTATTTCCTTACCATTCATCGTGCGGACTGTACAGCCAGTTTTAAACGAAATGGAAAAAGACATCGAAGAAGCAGCTTGGTGCTTGGGTGCTTCTCAATTTCAAACCTTCTGGCGAGTAGTTTTACCGCCACTATTTCCCTCAATTTTAACCGGAGTTGCCCTCGGATTTTCGCGAGCGGTGGGCGAGTACGGTTCTACTGTAATAGTAGCTTCTAATATACCGTTTAAAGATTTAATCGCCCCGGTCTTAATTTTCCAGCGATTAGAGCAGTACGACTATGCAGGAGCCACGGTAATTGGCACTTTCATGTTAGGTATTTCCCTGACAATGTTATTCGCTATAAATCTCTTACAATCATGGAGAAGACGCTATGACGGCTAATCTAAATTTATCGAAAGAGTACAACTTTCCACCGAGTGGTTCAGCTAGAAAAAACGCAAAAACTTGGGTAAAACCAACGTTGATAGGAATTGCGATCGCCTATCTCGGTCTCATCTTATTTATTCCAGCTCTCAACGTTTTTTACCAAGCTTTCAAAAAGGGAGTAGATCCATTTTTGAGCAACTTAACCTCACCAGATTTTCTATCAGCCGCACAACTCACCCTGCTGATTACTCTGATTGTTGTACCTGTAAATACGGTATTCGGTTTGTGTGCAGCTTGGGTTATAGGCCGCAACAAATTTCCGGGACGCACACTCTTAATCAGCATTTTAGACGTACCATTTGCCGTATCTCCCGTAGTAGCAGGTTTAATGATTGTACTGCTTTACGGTCGCTTGGGATGGTTCGGCTCGTGGCTGGAGAGTGCCGGAATTAAGGTTATCTTTGCTTTCCCCGGAATGGTACTAGCAACTGCTTTTGTCACTTTACCTTTTGTCGCCCGCGAAGTAATTCCTGTTTTGGAAGAAGTGGGAACCGATCAAGAAGAAGCGGCGAAAACCTTAGGAGCAAATGATTGGCAAATTTTCTGGAATGTCACGCTACCGAACATTCGTTGGGGCTTGCTTTACGGAGTAATTTTGACCAATGCTAGAGCGATGGGAGAATTTGGAGCCGTCTCTGTGGTGTCGGGAAATATTGCTAAGAAAACCCAAACTTTGCCTTTATTTGTAGAGGATGCTTACAAGCAATATGCGACGCAATCGGCTTTTTCTGCGGCGGTAGTTCTCGGATTGTTAGCAGTTGTTACTCTCGTACTTCAGGAGGTTTTGGAAAAGAAAACTAGCATCAAGGAGGTTGAGTAATCAAATATAATGATGTGTTTTTGCGATTACAAACCAATCGCAACTATCTGTAAATGTAGGGTGCACACTACGCACCTTACCTCGGAAATAAACCTTAGGAGCCTCAAATGTTAAACCAGAACAATAGCGAATTTGAATTTGAATCGAGCGACAATTTTCACAAAACCAAAGAATCAGATATCCCCCACGCTGATTCACGAGACACCAGATTAACTCAAACCCGCATTCGCATTCGTGTTCCTAAAGAATATCATCAGGAACCTGTCATTTCTAACCTGATTTCGCAATACGGTTTGACGGTGAATTTTAATGCGGCTTTGTTGGGTGTCAAAACTTCGGATGACGGTTGGTTTGATTTGGAACTTAACGGTACAAGTCAACAGATTGAAAGTGCTCTGTTTTATCTCAACGATTTAGATGTGGAAATATGGAGCAATTCCAATCATCCCGATGAAGAAACTTGGTAAAGGTTTGTAGTGAGGACTTGAGTCCTCATAAAACTAGAACTGTGGGTTCTCACTACAAACCAATTTTATCGGCGTTGTTCGATCGCGCATCCATATCTTTCAGCCGAAAAAAATCATGGTAACATCACTTTACAGCTAATCACCGTGACTGATGAATCTTGACTAACAAACAAATATCGCCCTCAGTTAATTATTAGATTGACAATTTTTATCAAATTTGGTATATTCTCCATCTCTGGAAAATCCAAAAATAGCACGCCGCTCCTTTCAAAGATTTTTGTAACAGCCGGAACAATATCCCCCTTTAAAACTTCTAAACAATCAAACTAAGTCATTTTATGCTGGCAAAGCATAAAAGAAAGTTTTTGTCAATATCTATTTGATTGATACAAATTAAGGGCTATCCTGTTAGTTGGCGCAGTCCCCGTAGAGGCCGGCTTCGCTAACGATAAACACCGGCGCAGGAAAAAGCTCGATCGCTGGTGTGCGGGGTTTGTGATATGAATTTGATGTGTGCGTGTACCAGAGGAATTTAAGCGTGGAATTTTATAAAGAACCGAAACACCAGATAGTTTTTGCAGATTCACAAGTTACAGATTGGGCAAGTTTAACAGAAACTGTAAATCCAGATACAGAAGTTATTATTCTCAAGGGCGATCGGGACGGCATCGAGCAAATCGCCGAAACACTTAAACAGCGGCAAAACATTGCAGCCGTCCACATTTTGTCTCACGGCGCAGCAGCCAGCTTGCAACTGGGAACCACAGAACTCAATCTCAGCAATATTGAAAGCTACCGCAATTATTTAGAAACATGGTTTGCTTTACCAGCGGCCGAAGCAAACTCGAACTATTCAACTACAGCTAAACCCGAAATTCTGCTTTACGGTTGCAACGTTGCCGCCACAGAAGTCGGTGTGGCCTTCGTAGAAAGGCTGAGCCAGCTAACCGGGGCGGAAGTTGCGGCTTCAGATAATTTGACCGGTAGTGCCGCCCTCGGTGGAGACTGGGAACTCGAAGTCACTACGGGGAAGATCGAGACGGCATTGGCATTTTCCCAAGAAGCCAGAGAAGCTTATAGCGGGGTACTCGCGACCTATACTGCTAGCGACTTTACGACCCTCAAGAACGCTATCCTCTTTGCTAATGTCCTGCCGGATGCTGATGATATCAACATCACTGCTCCTATCACCTTTGCAGCGGGACAAGTTCTGCCTGTGCTGGCAACCCCGGTAAACTTTGTTGGCAGCACTACGGCTGCGATTACGATAGACGGTGGCAACAACCCAATTTTCTTTGTTGACAACGCCGCAGTTAATTTCTCTAACCTGACGATCGCCAATGGTCTATCCCAGGGAACTGCAGGCACCCTTGGCGGTGGCGGCGGTGCAGGATTGGGAGGTGCGCTCTTCATTAACAGCGGCACTGTAAACATTGATAATGTTACCTTCAGCAACAACCGAGCGATCGGCGGTGCTGGGGGTGCAGCCGGAAGTACCGGAAAGGGTGGCAACAGTGGCTTAGCTGCATTCTTCAACACTTCAGGCGGCAGCGGTATCGGAGGCGGCCCCGGTACTCCTACTAGCACCGGTGCCACTGCTGGTAGTCCTGGCTCTGGTGCCGTTGGCGGTGCTGGCGGCACAGGCGCTACCAGCACAACTACGGGCGGTCAAGGCGGCCAAGGCGGAGATGGTGGCGGTGGAGCAGCAGGTGGCAGTGGCGGTGCCGGAGGGCTTGGCTTTGGTGCCGGAGGCCCTGGCGGCCCCGGCGGTGCTGGTGGTGCTGGCGTTAACGGCGGCGGCGGCGGTGCTGGTGGTGCTGGCGGTAGTGCTGGCGATGCTGCTAGCCTGCGGGGTGCTGGCGGCAATGGCGGCGCTGGTGCCCTGGGCGGTGGCGGCGGCCCCGGTGGTGCGGCAGGTGCGATCGGCATCACAACCCCTGGCGGTAATGGCGGTGCTGGCGGTACTCTAGGGCCCACCACAGGTACTGTGGGTGGTGGCGGCAGTGGTGTAACACCAGGGACTGGTGGCAATGGCGGTAATGGTGAAGCACTTGCCGGCGGTGCTGGCGGTGGCGGCGCTGGTCTGGGAGGAGCGATTTTTGTCAACAGCGGTACTTTGAAGGTCAGCAACAGCACCTTTAGCAGCAGCAGAGCAACAGGTGGGGCTGCCGGCGGTGGAACTGCTACGGCTGGTTTGGGATTGGGCGGTGCAATTTTTGTTAACCAGCTTGCTGCAAGTGCAACTCTGACTAACACTACGATCACCAGCGACCCCGCAGTAGTCGTCGCCCCTCTGCTGAATGCCAGCAATGGCGGTGGCGGAATTTTCAACAACGCCGGAACTCTCACTCTCAACAACACCCTCATCGTTGGCAATACTTCAGTAGCAGGAAGTGAAGTTACTGGAATATCCACTAACACCACCAGCTTTATCGGCACCGGTGCTGCGGTACCTTGGCTCGACCCTGTATTGAAAAATAACGGCGGTTTGGCCCAGACTCACGCGCTGATCGGCGCTCCTATCGCAACCATTCCTGCAACCGTCCTTAATGCTGGTACTAATGCCCTTGCCGTCAACACGGCTGGGACAGCCCTCACCGCAGACCAACGGGGTACTGAGTTCGGTCAAGCCTATGCCCGCACGGTCAATGGCACTGTTGACGTCGGCGCTTACGAATACGGCCCCACCGTCATCGGTCAGAAATTTAACGACTCTAACGGTAATGGTGTTAAAGATGGGACTGATGCCACTGGCACAACTCCAGCACAAAGCTTTGTTGTTTATGTAGACAACAATAACAACAACGCGCCGGATGCTACTGAAAAGCAGGCTACCGTTGCGATCGGCGGTAACTACACCCTCCCCGACACCAAGACTAACAGCCCAATTAAAGAAGTAGCAGTAACAGGTTGGCAGCAAACTCTGCCCACTGCTGCGGCTCCTTACACCACAGGTATTGCTGACTCGACGGGCCAAGACTTCGGCAACTTCCAGTTGATGACCATCAGCGGTTTGAAATTTGACGATAAAAACGGCAACGGCACTCAAGATCCTGGAGATCTGGCAGCAACTACTGGCGTTACGATTAATTTACTCAACGCCGCCACTGGGGCAACGATCAGTACTACCACCACTGATGGGACTGGTAATTACAGTTTTCCAAACTTGCCACCTCTGCCTGCGGGTGCTGCCTACCGCGTCCGAGAAGTCGTGCCGACAGGCTTCACACAAACCTCAACCGATCCTGCCGACATCCCTCTCCAAAGCGGCGCAGCGATAACTAATGCTACCGTTCCGGGCCTCAACTTCGGTAACTTCCAAAACATCACCGTCAGCGGCACCAAATTCACCGACCTCACAGGCGACGGCTTCTCTGCCGACGATACCCCCCTCGACGGCACTACCATTCGCTTGTTGAAGGATACTAACAATAACAGCACTTTAGATACCGGCGATACCGAAGTCGCCAGTCAAGTTACCGGGACAGCGCCTGCGGCTGCTGGTACTTATAGCTTTACCAACGTTGGCATCGGTCGGTACTTTGTGAGAGAAGATGTACCGACCGGTTTCTCACAAACCGCCGGCCCGGCTTCTTATACAATTAACACCGTTAGCAACACCCCGATTACGGGTCAAAACTTCGGCAACTTCCAGTTCGGCAAAATCAGCGGGATCAAATTTAACGACCTCAACAAAAATGGCGTGCAAGATGCGCCTGCAGAAGAACCCCTAGGAGGCTGGACAATTTACTTGGATGCCAACGACAACGGCGTGCAAGACCAAGTACCAGCAGAAACTGGCATCAACGCCACCGTTACCGATGTCACCGGTAAGTACCAGTTCACCAACTTACCAGCCGGCACTTATACAGTGCGGGAAGTTGGACAAACCGGCTGGACGCAAACTGTGCCGCCCGCCGACGCAGCCACGCCTACCCTTTCCGGGGCATTTAAGATCGCAGTCACCAGCGGTACCGACTCCCAAAACAACAATTTCGGCAACTTCAAGCCGAACACGATTAGCGGGCTCAAATTCAACGATCTCAACAACAATGGCATCCAAGATTTGCCAGCAGAAACAGGACTGCCCAACTGGCAAATATTCCTCGATACTGACGGCAACGGCACTCTGGACACCGGGGAACCGAACACCCTCACCGATGCCACCGGCAATTACAAATTCCTCGATTTGTCAGCAGGAACCTACAAGGTGCGGGAAGTCTCCCAGCCTACTTGGACGCAAACTACCTCGAACCCGGCCGACATCACTGTCATCAGCGGTCAAGACATCGCTAATATCAACTTCGGCAATTTCCGATCGAGCACCATCAGCGGTCAAAAATTCAATGATGCCAACAACAACGGCGTTAAGGATGCCGGAGAACTGGGGCTGCAAAACTGGCAAATATTCCTCGACAGTATCAATCCCGATGGCATATTTGAACAGGGCGAACCCACTACCATCACTGATGCCCTGGGCAACTACACTCTCAAAGACATACCTGCAGGCACTTTCCAGGTAAGGGAAGTACCGCAAACCGGCTGGACGCAGACGACGCCTAACCCCGCCCCGATTACGGTGGCCGGTGGAGATGCGATCGCGGGCATTGACTTCGGCAACTTTCTGCCGGAACCGGGCACGATCCGAGGTCTGAAGTTCCGAGATAGCAACAACAATGGCATTCAGGAAGCCGGAGAACCGGGTTTACCCAATTTCCAAATTGAGTTAACCAAGGTCGTACCTCCAACCCCAGGAGTTCCTGCTGCGCCTGCTGTTACTACTACCACCGACAACAGCGGCAACTACTTGTTCGCGAACCTAACGCCGGGAACCTACAGCGTCCGGGAAGTCAACCAAACTGGTTTCACCCAAAGCACGCCCAACCCCGCCGACATCACGCTGACTTCGGGTGCTATTGTCAGTGGCATCAACTTCGGGAACTTCCCGACACCGACTCCGACTCCGACTCCGACGCCTGGATCTTTGCCAACGCCGATACCTGTACCGACACCGGCGCCTGCACCGACACCGGCGCCTGCACCGACACCAACGCCGACACCGGCACCGACACCGGCACCTGCGCCGACACCTGTACCGACACCAACGCCGACACCGGCACCGGTACCGACACCGACGCCTTCACCTGTACCGACAGATTTGGTTTGCCCTGCAGACTTCCCCAGAAACCCTATTTCTAATCAGTTCGGCAATTCTTCTGGGGGTAATGTCATCAACGGCCCTAACGGCGACGATACGATCGTCGGTACGGCCAACAGTGACTCGATCTTCGGATTGGGCGGCAACGATTTGATTTTTGGCCAACAGGGCGGCGACTACATCAATGGCAATACGGGCAACGATACTGTCTACGGTGGCATCGATAACGACACTCTCTTTGGCGGTAAAGGCTTTGACCTGATTTTTGGCGATCGCTCGAATGATACGATTTACGGCAATCGCGGCAACGACTCGCTCAGCGGCGACGAAGGCGATGACCTATTGTACGGTGGCAAAGCCGACGACGTAATGTTGGGAGGCGCTGGCGACGACGTGCTGTTTGGCGATGAGGGCAATGACACTCTCTGCGGCAACGACGGTAACAATACCTTAATTGGCGGCAACGGTGATGATTTGCTCTTTGGTGGCACCGGCGATGACTTGCTCTTTGGAGGTATTGGCAACGATACCCTCGTCGGCGGATCTGGCCGCAATGGTTTTATCTTGGCAGACGGCGCGGGAATTGATACTATTTTCAACTTCACCGCAGGAGTTGATTCACTTGTGTTGGTGGGAGGCTTGGACTTCAATCAACTGTCAATTACTGAAAATAATGGCTCAAGTGCGATCGGGCTTGCTAACAGCGACCAGATTTTAGCTGTAGTGGCGGGCGTACTTCCGACACAGCTATCGGCGAGCAGTTTTAGCTTGCTGGTTTAGTCTGCAGTCCCCAGCACGCAGGGGTTTCAACTTAAACAGGCTCAAAGACTGAAGTCTTTGAGCCTGCTTAAATCCACGCTTTGTGGACTTTGAGTTTGAGGTAGGAGTTGAAACCCCTGCTTTCCCTGCGGGTTTGAGGTTTAATATCCTGTGCGATCGATTAACCGCACGCAGGTTCGTAGTGCGGACTTCAGTCCGCATCTCAAAAGGACTTGAGTCCGCATCTCAAAAAAGCCGCGCACCTTACCCAGACAATCGGAAGTAGGGAAACGAAATTCCGTTCCCATTCTGCGGTCAAATTTGTTCCAGATACTCCAGCAAGTCAGCCATTTCTTGCGGACTCGGCTGAAACTGCGGCATTGGTGGAGTTCGCCCGCTGGTGACTTGGCGGATCAGCTCAAATTGGGATTTGCGCTCGGAAACTCGCTGCAAGTTAGGCCCGACTTGACTGTCTGCAACGGATATGTGACACCCGGCACAGTTCATTTGAAAGATGGCTGAACCCTGAAGCTGGTTTCCCGTCAGGGAAAGTACGCTTTTGACGTAGGGATCGGCGATTTGAAACTGACGAATTGTCAGACTCGCCAATATGATGGCAAGCAACACCGCGATCGCAAATATAGCAAGTCGCTCGATCGGGTTCTTAATTTCATTTTTGGCAAGTTGGTGATTCAAAGGAGTTCAATTTAAAAATAGTATCTACAAGAAAATTTACTTCTCATAACATAGCTTAATCCTTCCCAGCGGGGAGATCAAGCCTTGAGAAGGGTTGAAGGGCGTTTTTGCGAAAATTCATCTGTATAAGTGCTGGTAATATTAAAAACAGGTTGTTAAATCTTAACGTTAAGGAGCTCTCATGGTAGAACCGCTACTTTCAGGTATTGTTCTGGGTCTAATCTTTGTTACTCTGTCGGGGCTGTTTTTTGCTGCATATCAGCAGTACAAGCGCGGCGATCAGTTGGGTATCAACAAGTAAAAGGGGCCTATAGTGCCTCGGTGAAGCGAGGGGGAGAGGGGGAGATTGGGACATTGGGAGAGGGGGAGATTGGGAGACGGGGAAACGGGGAGAGGGGGAGATTGGGAGAGGGGGAGATTGGAAAAATCTTCCTGCTTCCCTCTTCCTTCTTCCCTCTTCCCTCTCCCGTCTTCCTTCTTCCCTCTCCCTCTCCCGTCTTCGCTCTCCCGTCTTCCTTCTTCCCTCTTCCCTCTTCCTGATGACGTTGTACGGAAAGCTCGGAGGCGACAACACTAATGACTGATGACTAATGACTGATGACTAATGACTAATGACTTCTTCCTTCATTAAAGATATCGATCGAGAATAGCAGCAGTTTCCCGGCCTGTCTTTTCCCAGCTAAATTGTTTTGCTCTGGCCAAACCGAGTTGCCGCAAGTGCGATCGAGCTTTGGCATCCGTTGCAAGCTCTTGCATAGCAGAGGCTATTTCCTGGAGGCTGTAGGGATTGACTAACAGTGCGCCGTCCCCCGCGACTTCTGGCATCGAAGATAGGTTAGAGGTGATAACAGGAGTGCCACAGGCCATTGCTTCGAGTACGGGGAGGCCGAATCCTTCCCAAAGACTGGGGAATAGCAGGGCGATCGCCCGATTGATGACTTTGGGCAAATCAGCCGCCGGGAGATAATCTAGAAATTTTACTTGATCGAACAATCCCAATTCTTGAACCTGCGCCTTCAGCAGCGGCGTATAGCGCGGATCTTCGGAACCTGTTATCCACAATTCGTACTCGGAATTCTTGGGTAAAGCTGCAAACGCTGATACAACTCGCTGCACGTTTTTATGGGGATTGTGGCGGCCCATATAAAGAAAATAATTGCTTGTTGGTAAGTCTAGAAACTTAAAAAAACTCGCATCATAGCCGGGAAAAATTCGCGAAATCAAAGAACTAGGAATCTTGCAAAAATTCATGAGATCGTTGGCCGTCGATTCGGAATCGCAGATGATATGTTCAGCCTGTCGCAGCACTTGCGGAATGTAGTAGCGGTGATAAGGTGTCAGCGGATCGAAGCGGCGGGGAAATCGCAGCGCTATTAGGTCGTGTACTGTAATTATATAGCGACAACCTGCAAATAAAGGAGCTTCGGGAATTGGAGAAAATAATAAGTTAGATTTTAGCTGTTTGTAAATTTTGGGTAGTTGGGTTTGTGTCCACAGCAATCGATTGATGTGTCCTCTGCTTCCTTGTTCGGGTGTGAGGTTGGCGGGAATTTCGTAGCAGTTATTGTTGGGAAAATTCTGGGCTGTAAGTAAGGTGGGATTGAGAGGATTTAGGTGGGGAAATAGGTTTTTGGCATAGATGGCTAAGCCTGTTGGTTGAGAAATTAGGAAGGAAAGATTAATTAGCAGGTTGGATTGGGGATTGGACATGGGATAATATTTAGATTGCGGTTTTGTGGTGGGATTTTTTTTTATTTAACCGCAGAGGGCGCAGAGGGCGCAGAGAGGGAGGTTTTAAAGGTATTTTTGTAAGATGTTGGCGGTTGCTTCTCCGGTTTTTTTCCAGCTAAATTGATTTGCTCGTGCTAAGCTAGCTTTTTTTAAGTTCGATCGCACTTTGGAATCTCTGGCGACTGTTTGCATGGCGTGGGCAATTTCTCCAACGCTGTAAGGATTGACTAATAATGCTGCATCTCCGGCGACTTCTGGCATTGATGACAGGTTGGAAGTGATGACTGGTGTACCGCAGGCCATTGCTTCCAAAATTGGCAAGCCGAATCCTTCCCAAAGTGTGGGAAATACGAGGGCGATCGCCTGATTCATTAGTACGGGCAATTGAGAATAGGCAACGTAACCGAGAAACTTTACTGAAGATTGTAAGCCTAATTCTTCAACTTGGGCGATCGACTGCGCTGTGTAGGCGTTGGGAGGCCCCGCCAGCCACAATTCGTAGTTGGCGCGATCGGCTAAACTCGCAAATGCAGCGATTAATCTTTCTAAGTTTTTGTAAGGATCGTGTCTGCCGGTATAAAGAAAATAATTTTTGGCGGGCAAGTCGAGATATCTAAAATTAATATTATCGCAAGCTAGGGGAATTGCGGTCATTTTCTGACGCGGGATTTGGTAAAAGTTAGCAACATCTGTCGCCGTTGCTTCAGAATCACAAATAATGTGTTCCGCTTGCCGCAAAACCTGCGGTATGTAGTAGCGAAAATAAGCCGTCAAACGAGAAAGTTTTTGGGGAAACCGCAAAGGAATTAAATCATGTACCGTAACAATGTAGCGGCATTTTGAATATAAAGGTGCTTCGGGAATTGGGGAAAAAATTAGGTTTGACTGCAATTTATTATAAATTTGGGGTAATTCAAATTGAGTCCACAGCAGCCTGTTAATTTGTCCTTTCGGGCCGCGATTCGGTGTCAGAGTTTCGGGGATTTGATAGCAACTATAATTATCAATTTGCTGGGAAGCGAGTAATGTTGGTTCTAGCTGTTGTAGTTGCGGGAAAAGATTGGCGGCATAGGTTCCGATTCCCGTAGGTTCGGGAGTTAAGAAAGACAAATTGATTAAAAGTTGATTGGACACGCTTTGAGTAAAAAATAATTTTAATGGGTAACGAATAATCCGTAGGGAAACGGCACTGCTGTGTCCTCGATCCGTAGGGAAACGGCACTGCCGCGTCCTCGATCCGTAGGGAAACGGCACTGCCGCGTCCTTAGCCGCATCCATATTTGTATGCTTAAGGTCGATCGAGCATTTGAGCAATATCAGCAGGATTTGGCAGCCGAATTGTAGCATATTCTTGGTGAATAATCTCAAAAAAACTATTGACTTTTTTCTCAAAACCTGCAAGTCTAAAGTTCTGACTGCGCTGCTGTGCACCAGCTTGAAGTTCAGCTAACAAATCGGGATTAACAATTAGTTGATGCGAATGCTGGCAAAGTTCCTCAACGGTATTGAACAAAAAGCCCGATCGCCCGTGTTCGACAATTTCCACTTGGCCACCACCAGCAAAGACGATCGGAGCACAACAGTTTTGCATTGCTTCCACAGTCGCCATCCCGAAATGTTCAAACCTTTGAGGATTCACTTCACCCAAACCGCAGCCGTGCCAAAAAATGCTCGCTTTAGCATAAAGCAATTTTACCTCCTCAAAAGAAGCATTAACTTTGAGTTCGATCGCCCTTGAATCTTGCCTCAATAAATTTTGAACCGTCTTTAAATAAGGATTTTTGGGAATGCTGCTACCAGCTAAAATCAGCCGCCATCCTTGAAGTCGATCGGGATAATCTGCTAGCAAACTGCGGAAAGCTTTAATTAGTTCAATTTGCTTTTTTGTTCCCCCAGCTTCAAACTGTCCCACAGCTAAAATGACCTTTTCTTTCGCCACTTTCACCGTTGCCATTTCCACGGGCGGATAAAGTAAAAAAGTTGGCTGCAAGTTCCAGCGTTTTTCCAGCCACTTGACAGTAAATTGACTGTTGGCAATAATAAAAGTGTAGTCATCCACAGCAAAGTGACGGTTGCGAAAAACATTGGGAAAATGGCAAAAAAATATTGATATCGGCGATAGCGGTTTCACTTTTTCTAGTTGGTTAGCATTGATAAAAATATCGTAATTTTTGCTTTCTCTGGAAATTTCATCAAAGGGATTTTCCATGTCCTCCACGATGATGCTGGAATCGATACACTGCATTCCGCGTTTGTCGTAAAACTGCAACGGAATAATTTTAATTTTGCATCGAGAAAGATTCAGCCCGTACCACGATTCTAAGTCGGAAACAGCAACGGGTTTGTTGGCGATGAAGGTAATATCAAATTCATTTTGCAGCAAGGAGGCGATGGTAGCGACGTATTTTTGGCCGCCGCCGATAAAATGAAGTCCGTGATCGTAAATGGCGATCGACATTTTGCGATCGCCCCGAACCACCTGTAATCGAGGTAAAATGCGATCGACCTTGCTGCGGCTGTAAATCACCGCCAACTTTTCCAACAACTGCGGGAGTACATTTGCGATGATTTCCGGTTTCTGATAATCTAGCAGTTTTTTAATCGCCACAAACAAACTCTCGAACAGCAAATTGTACTGTTTGTTAGAAAAAAAATCTGAAGTATGAATCGCCTTAACTAATTGCAAAGGTTCGTGTTTCGCCAAATACAAAAACCGATTGCGGTTGCAGAAATACTCAGTCAGCTTGCTACCTTTACTAGAACCTCGATACTCGTGATGGGCGATAGCTGCGGGAACATAAAGCATTTTCCAACCCCGTTTAGAGCAGCGTTTCGCAAACTCTACATCCTCAAAATACATCACAAAATCTTCATCAATCGACCCCACATCTTCTAGACATTCCCTGCGAAAAAGCACCGCCGCCCAACAAAGTCCCTCGACTTTTTCTTCTTTATCGTACTGTCCCGAATCTTTCTCGCCAAAACCGATATCTTGCCAATAAAACTCAGGTAATTGCTGAATTCCCGCGCTGTTAATTCGCCCGTCTTTAAACAATAATTTACCGCTAGCAGCGCCGACTTTATCGTCAGTTTCTAGCCGTTTTACTAATATTTCCAACCAGTGACTGTCAAGGGTTGCATCATTATTTAAAAAGGCGATATATTCCCCTTTTGCTTCGCCGATTCCGAGGTTGAGAGCTTTGGCGAAGTTGTTCGCGGAATTAACAAATATCCGAACTTTAGGAAACAGTTCGCGCAAAGCATTAACCGAATCGTCTTTAGAACAATTGTCAATTACAAGTAAATCGAGTTGCTGTTCGGGATACGCAAGTTTTTGTAGAGATTTTAAGCAATCTTTCGTGTGGCGAAGACCGTTATAGTTGACTATAATTAACGAGCATATTGGCAGTGTGGTCATTTTTGATGCTTTATTTTTGTCGATCGCGCAATTGAGCGGTAATCATCTCTAAAATAGCAGTATGTTGCTGCTGCACTGCTTTAATTTCCTCTATTTCTGACTGAAAATTTGCGATCGCCTGTTGTTGAGTCTTAAGCTGTGCTTTAACTTCGGGAAAACAGCCACTGAACTCTGATACAATTTTTTTCTCTAGAGTTTGTTGATTTTCTTGCAATTTTTGCAACTGTCTGCTCAACGTTTGCACCACGCGGGTATTAGCAAAATTGTAAATTACTTGTCGTTCGAGTACCGGCCTGAGCAATTTTCGGACGATTTTCCTAACGGCTATGACTGCGGAACCCAGTCGCCTTTGGTAAGAAGTAATGGGGACGTTGTAAATGTCGAAACCAGTCTTCAAAAGGGCGATATCCTCGTCATCTTCATCTCGGGCGATCGCATTATTTTCTCTTGCAAACATCAGCGAATCAGCAATACCAATTCGCGGCTCCAAAGTTTGTCGCAATTTATCTATAATTTGTTGAGTTGGTATTTCTTCGGACTCCAATCTTTCACCTCCTTGAGATAACGTAGTATGACTTATTACGGAACAGGCGTTTTGGCTGTTCGAGGGCGGGCAGGATGCCCACCCCACAAGAAAATGTATCTCTTGTTAAATCATGATTATTGCTTCCGATATTGGCATCATCTCAACTTAAGCTATAGCGGTTCGATCGCGTTGTGAGGTATGCCCACGGAGGCCTATGCCCAGCGGCACCTTATATGAGAGCTCGAAATGCTATAACTCAATTTGACTGTCATCACCGATCATAAACCGCAAAGCCTTTGGACGCGCCGGCGCATTAATCAGTTGAGCTCGCTGCCCGATCACGCTATCAACAATTCGCTGATGAATGCCAATTATTTTCGCCCCTTGCAATATTACACTGTGTTCGATATCAGCATCAATCATCGTCACGCGATCGCCAATACTGCTGTAAGGCCCGACAAAGCAATTTTCAATGCGGCTATTTTCTCCAATTACCACAGGCCCGCGAACTGTAGAATTAATAATTTCCGTTCCTTCGCCTATTTGCACGCGCCCGATAATTTGACTTGTGCTCTCTACTTTCAATTCAGATGAAGCTACGATACGGCTATCTAAAATGATTTGATTTGCACTCAGCAAATCATCTTTTTTCCCCGTGTCCAGCCACCAACCCTCTAAATTACAGGCTTCTACCTGTTTTTTCTGATTGATGAGCTGTTGGATAGCATCAGTAATTTCCAGTTCGCCGCGGGGCGAAGGTTGAATTTGATCGATCGCCTCATGAATAGTAGGAGCAAAAAAGTAAATTCCCACCAGTGCTAAATTCGACGGTGGAACTTTTGGTTTTTCTACCAACTGCAAAACTCGCCCGTTTTCATCAACTTTTGCCACACCGAAAGCCGAAGGATTTACAACTGGACGCAACAAAATTAGACCGTCTAGTTTTTGCTTTTGAAAAATCTCTAAAAACGGATCTAGCGAATTTTCAATTAAGTTATCTCCCAAATACATAATAAACGGAGAATCGCCTAAAAACGGTCGGGCAACTTTCACCGCGTGAGCGAGTCCCGCCGGTTCTGATTGCAAGATATAAGTAATTTTTGCACCGAAGCGAGATCCATCTCCAGTTTTCGCCTTCACCTCTTCCCCAGTTTCGGGACTAATAACAATCCCAATATCCGTAATCCCAGCCGCCACAATTCCTTCTATTCCGTACCACAGTATCGGCTTATTTGCCACAGGAACCAACTGCTTAGCACCCGTATAGGTTAGGGGACGCAAGCGTGTACCTTTGCCGCCAGAGAGGATGAGTGCTTTCATGGGGTGAAATCTAAGTTATCCTTTAGGGTTTGCGGTGCTGGCTCGATTTGCCTGCACTTGTTCGCTCTGGTTAATTTTAAAGCACCGCTACCCCGCTGGCAATAGCCTCGATAGCAGAAAGAAGGCTTCAAAGGCTTCAATCGAGGTAAAAAGAAGCACGAAGGAAGAAGGAAGCAGCAATCAAAGCAAGGGTTTGAGCAATGCGAAAACTTTCTCAGTCTCTTGGCGGTTGCTGTCCAATTGATTTATAGTCGATCGAGCATTCAGTCATCTCAAATCGAAAAATGGAAAATCTCAAATAGTTTAATAGCGACCGTATCTAGCGATAACTTTCTTACCACTATTATTGTTATTTGTCAACCAAGCCCACATTTGATCGCCCAGACAAAAATGCCACCACTCCTTAGGATGCTGCTGAAAACCAGCCGCTATCATGGCATCTTTTAATATTTGCCTGTGCAGGTGATATTCCTGTTTGTGAGGCTGTTTGCTCTTGGCAAAATAATCGGGATAAGAGCGTTCTGATGTTTCATCAATCGGAGAACCCATATCAATTTGTTGATTATTTTCATCCACTAAAGTTATATCTAAAGCAGCGCCTGTACTGTGAGGCGGAGGCGTAGCCAGATCCATACTCGGTACAGCCCAAAATTGATATACGTGTTGGATAATTACTTCACGTTTGTCTTCGGAAACCGGAAATTCGCAGCCTTGAGCTACAGCAATTTGATTGAAAGTATAATCTATCATAAATTGCTGAACTTCTACCGGCCGATAAGCGTCAAATATCAGAATTTGCCAATGAGGATAATGTTGCTGTAGTTGTGTTTTAGCTTTTATTAAACTATTGACAACTCCTTGCCGCAAATAGTAAGGCGAATCTGCTTTGCTGTTGTGATAAGGAGCACCCAGTTTTTGATAGGGGTGCGGCGTTTCCAAGGCAAAATGTTCGGTGGGAATTGGCACTAAGGGTTCGCCGCATTCATCGATCGCTATTTGCTGATATGGTTTCATATCAAGGTTTTACCTGTTTGATTATTATTGATGAACTACAATTGTATCGCGATTCATTTCGATCAATGAATGTTGCTGAAATAGTTCAGTCAACTGCGACAAATTATTTATAAATAAGTCGATAAGTTGGTTATTATTTATATTGCCCGTGGTCAATATTAACACCTTGTAAGGTTGCTGCTTAATCATAAATGAATCGATAAAATCTCTATCTTTTGTGATAACAATTCTGCCTTCTTGGATTGAAAACAAGTTAACTTCTGAATCGGGAGTTGCGTTTTGTCGAGGTAAATCCTTAGTATGAATAGTATCGTGACCAGCAGATTGCAGAACGCGCGCAAGACGTACTGGTAATTGTGCATCTACCAAAAACTTCATTACACTAATACTCGATATATGCTTTTTACTTGAGTAAGCCGCGCTGCAAAAAGCAAAGCAGCTAAAATATCCTCATGTTCTAAATCGTCATAATCATCTATTATTTCTTGAAAATTCATACCAGAACTAAGTAATTCAAGAATCAACTCTACTGGATATCTAAGACCGCGAATACAGGGTTTTCCGTGACAAATATTGGGGTCAAGTGTGATGCGCTGCAAAAGTTGGTTTTCCATATTTGAGGAGCAACTGTTAAATATATTCTAACTTAAAGAACCTAACCTTGGCTCGGTTTGTAGTAAGGACTTTAGTCCTTAAAAAAATCAGCGGACTAAAGTCTTCACTACAAACCTAAAAAATTCTAACTTTGGCGGTAAGCAACTACCGCATAAAATGGATCGCCGCCTCCCATCCCCAGCATTTGCATAAAACTCGGTAAGTTAGACTGTTTACTAACTACTTCCGGTTTGCTAAATCCGGGTATGCTCGCTCCTTTGACCGAATCAAAGTAACTCTTGACCAATTGTACCCGATCGCCCTCCGCACCTTCCCGCCAAGCCGCAATTGCCTTTTGATAAAACATCCGGTTGGAAAAGCTGATAATTGCTACGCCTCCGGGCTTCAAAATGCGGCGAATTTCAGCAAAAATCGCATCCGGCTGTTGCAAATACTGCACCGATACGCAGTTGACAACTGCGTCAAATTCTGCATCTGCCAGCGGCAATTTGGGATTTGCGTTCAAATTTTGCAAGAAATAATGATTCAGTCTGGGATTTTTTGCTAACTCCTCTTCATTCATGCCGTGGCCTTCGACATGGGCAAATTCCATTTCTTCCGGCAAGTGAGACACCCAACTGCTCATCATATCAAAAATCCGAGTATTGGGTTTGAGCCGTTCCCGATACAAATCGGTTAGTTGCTGAATAAACCCGTCATCTACATGAGTCACAAACCGAGGAGAGGAATAGAACAGTGTATCGTCGGTGTCGTCTAACTTGGTACGCAAAGAGTCTGGAAGCAACATAAAGTCCGATCGCAAATAAGATGTACTCTTTCTAGTTTAAGAACAATTAAGATTTGTAAACACCTTTCCCCAGAAGGACATCCGGCTTGCACGGTGGTTGAGGGCGCGATGGATAGTTGAAAGTTGGACACCCTCTGCAACGCCACAGTCTGGGCGAGTGGGCGAGTCGGCCAGCGGGCGAGTTCGCCAGTCCGCCACGCCAGGGGTTTCAACCCGGTTGGGTTCGCAGTTTTAGCGCAGCATTTGCCCTAACCAAAAATTCTACTTTCCCCCTTGACAACTTCCAAAATACACTTTACACTGATAGTACGAACACTAAGTAATAAGCCGATGGTTACTACATCCACTGTCGATCGCAAATATCTAGCTCAGTGGCACGACGTTCTTGCTCCCCATAGCCTGGGCTACCGGCTCAAACTGCTGGGGCAGCTAGGAACTCGCAGGCTGCAAGAAATACTCGAACCCTTCGGGCTGACACCTTTTCACTGGCTGGTACTGTGCTGCTTGTGGCAAGAAGACGGTTTGCCGACTTCCAGCATTGGCGACAAACTGCAACAGGTAGGCGGGACGCTGACGGGCGTGATCGATCGCATGGAAGAAAGAGGCCTAGTCCGCCGCGAGAGAGACACCCGCGATCGGCGCATTTGGCGAATTTGGCTGACAGATGCAGGCAGGGAACTGCAAGACGTGCTGCCGCCACTGGTAGCGACTATCAGAGAGAAGTCAATGACTGGAATTTCCCCGGTTGATCGAGAACGCTTCTCAGAACTCATCGATATTGCGATCGCCAATCTTTCCTAAACCGACAAATCACTCTCACGGATGAAGCGCAGCAGCATCTACCTCTACTAAATTACAAATAACCGCAAAATACTACGCACTCTTAAAAACAGCAGTCTTAATAAATAAAAACTACGTACTCTAACCAAACGGCATCTTATTAAAATCTCAGGAGTCAACTACCATGAAACCCACCAACGAAACCAACCCAGCAGAATTCAACGGCAACGGCAACGGTAAAGCAGTCGCGGTATTAGAAAAGCCGATCGATGACACCATAGCCAAAAGCCTACCAGTAATCCCCGCCCCAGAAACAGAAGTCAGCACCGAGCTCAAAACCGGCCCAGAAACAGAAATCCAACCACCCCTGCCGCCGTCGGAAACACCCAAGAAAAAGTCCAAGAAACCACTAATTTTCGCTGTATTGGGCATCGGGGCGATCGCAGCGGGCAGCTTCGGCTACCACTACTGGCAATACGCTTCCATCCACGAAGAAACCGACAACGCCACAGTTGCCGGACACATCCACCAAGTCAGCAGCCGCATCAACGGTACAGTCGGCGAAGTCTTAGTGCAAGACAACCAACAAGTCAAACGCGGACAACCGCTGATTAAACTCGACCCCCGCGACTACCAAGTTAAACTGCAACAATCCCAAGCAGCCTTAGAAAACGCCCGCCGCCAAGCCGAAGCAGCCCAAGCCAATATTGCCCTCGCCTCTCAAACCAGCCAAGGCAAAACAGCCCAAGCCCAAGGAGATATCAGCACCGCCAATGCTGGCATTTCCACCGCCCAAGCAGCCATTAAAGAAGCCCAACAAGGCGTACCCGCCGCCGAAGCCGCAGTCGCCCAAGCCGAAGCCGGCGTGCCCGCAGCAATCGCCAAAGTCGCCCAAGCCGAAGCCGGAATTCCCCAAGCACAAGCCAAAGTGACGGAAGCCCAAGCCGGTATTGCGGCCGCGCAAGCTCAGCTAGTACAAGCGCAAGCTAGTCTGGTTAAAACGCAAGCCGATTATAAACGTTACGAAAGCTTGCAAGAAGAAGGTGCGATCGCCCGCCAGCAACTAGACGCAGCTAGAGCCGCCTATGAAGTAGCCCGAGGCCAAACCACCGCAGCCCAACAAGGAATTGCCCAAGCTAGAGCGCGCTTAGCCCAAGCCAAAGAAGGCGTAATCGAAGCCCAAGCAGGAGTAGCCCAAGCTAAAGAAGGGGTAAAACAAGCCGAAGCCCAAGTAGCGCAAGCTAAAGTCGGCATCGCCAGCGCCGAAGCTAAAGTCGCCGTAGCCCAAGAAGGTATCAGTACCGCCGAAGCGAAACTCGCTGCATCCCAGGGCGGGTTGCAACAAGCTCAAGCTACGGGCGAACAAACTAAAGTCAGCCGATCGCAGTATGATGCTGCTAAGGCTGCGATCGCCCAATCGGAAGCTGCGGTTAAAGACGCTCAACTGCAACTTTCCTACACGAATATCACCGCACCAGCCGCCGGACAAATCGGCCGCAAATCCGTTGAAGTCGGGCAGCGGGTGCAGCCGGGAAGTCCATTAATGGCGATCGTCAGTAATGATTTGTGGATAATTGCTAACTTCAAAGAAACGCAACTGGCAAACATGAAACCAGGCCAAAAAGTAGAAATCAAATTAGATGCTTTTGGTGGCCGCAAATTTGAAGGTCATCTCGATAGTTTCTCCCCTGCTTCTGGCGCTCAATTCTCCTTATTGCCTCCCGATAATGCTACTGGAAATTTCACCAAAGTTGTGCAGCGGATTCCGGTAAAAGTTGTGTTTGATGCCGAAAGCATTAAAGGCTACGAAACTCGGATCGCACCGGGGATGTCTGCTACAGTGAATGTTGAACTGAAATAAATTAAGCAGTCATTACAAAGGCTAAGAAGCCTGGTTTGGTCGCAGAATCCCGGTTTCTGGAAATTATACACAGGCTAAGAAACCGGGTTTCTACGATTATCTTTGTAGCGCAGTGAAAGATATCGGAATCAACCCGGTTTCTGGAGATTATGCACAGGCTAAGAAACCGGGTTTCTGCGATTATCTTTGTAGCGCAGCAAAAGATATCGGAATCAACCCGGTTTCTGGAAATTTATGCACGGGCTAAGAAACCGGGTTTCTGCGATTATCTTGGTGGCGCGGCGAAAAATATCGAAAGAAATCTGGTTTCTGGAAATTTATGCACGGGATAAGTTTCTGGAAGATTATTTTTAGTGCCCTAAAAACAATATTAAAACCTCATTCTATCACGAATCTAAGTTTTATTGCGAATAAAACAACTTTATGGTACACTACCAGATTGTGAATATTAATCAAAAGTAAAGTAACAAGCCGGGAGAAATCTAAATGACACAGCAAACCCTGCACGGAACCAGCCGCAAAAGAAAAAGAACATCCGGTTTTCGGGCCAGAATGCGTACCGTAAACGGTAGATTGGTAATCAAAGCCCGCCGCAGCAAAGGTCGCCACCGCCTCGCAGTCTAGCACTGCAGCCTTGGTGGAGAAGCCTCAACGATCGCAGCTACCATGTTGCCTCCTACAAACCGACTCAAGCACCGAAAAGACTTCAGCGCCGTTTACCGCAAGGGAATGCGCCGCAACTCGGCTCATTTCAGCTTAAGAGCTCTTCGCAAACCCAAAAGCCTCGAATTAAACAAACCAACGACAGCCGAGAAATCGGTGCCGCCCACTCGCACGGGTATTTCTATCAGCCTCAAGGTGAGCAAGCGCGCTGTAGTCCGCAACCGGATTAAGCGCCAGATTCGGGCAGCTTTGCGAGAGCTATTGCCCAGATTAAAATTTGGGTGGGATTTAGTAATTGTCGTGCGTCCGATCGCACAAGAGTGCAATTATGCAGAAATTCTGCAAGAATTAGAGCAGTTGTTGGTAGAAGCCGAGGTACTAGATGGGAATTCGAGAGGAAGTATATTATGAAGGCGGCCCCGCGCTTGGAGACTTGATCGTGAACTTGCTCCTGGGGCTTACTGTCGTGGGAATCCCCCTCGCAGTAGGAGCAATTGTACGGGCTCTGTGGCTGCGCTACCGGATCACCAGCCGCCGTGTCTCCATAACTAGCGGTTGGATGGGGCGCGATCGCACAGATGTTATCTACTCCGATATAGTCAAAATGGTCACAGTACCTCGCGGTTTCGGGAGTTACGGAGACATGGTGCTGACAATGAAAAATGGCGGCCGCTTAGAATTGCGATCGATTCCGAAATTCCGAGCCATGTATGATTACATTAACGAAAAACTGCCCGCAGCCGCTCAAAAAGCCAACGCGGCTAAAACTAAATAACCGCAGCGTTTTCACCCTAGTTTGAAGCCCAAATTAGTCTATTTTTGCATTTGCAGATTCTTCGACAACGCAAGTGAACAAGTTTGAAATTTGAGATTTATTTGCTGCCGATGAATCTGGAATGTTGAACAAAGGTCTAAAATTAGAGGCTGCTAACGACAGAATTCGGGCGCTTGTGTCCGTTTGTTGGGTGATAGTAAGGGCGAGTATTAGCCAATTGATTACAAAAACCTGCCGGCCGGGCGGTCGATCGACAGGCAATGTCCTAAGATATAGACAAAAGCCTAAAAAGTGAGACGGCCCGCCTTCAGCGGGTAAAAATAGTTCTCAACAGCAAACAAAGAGCAGCTAAATTAACGAACAAGCGAATGGATTTTGGTATCTCGTTTCTCTCCAACAACCTAATGCTGCCGATCCTAGATTTTTTCTACGGGATCGTGCCAAGCTACGGTTTAGCTATCGTAGCTCTGACGCTCGTGATTCGCTTTGCTCTTTATCCTCTCAACGCAGGCTCTCTTCGCAATATGCGACGTATGAAAGTAGCCCAGCCGTTGATGAAAGAGCGAGTAGATCAAATTCAAAAACTCTATAAAGACAATCCTACTAAACAGCAGGAGGAAATGAGCCAAGTCTACAAAGAATTTGGCAACCCTCTAGCAGGATGCTTCCCGTTGGTGCTGCAAATGCCAGTGCTGTTTGCACTTTTCGCAACGCTCAGGGGCTCGCCATTTTCTGACATAAATTACAACGTCAACCTTGAAATTGTCCCGAAAGAACAAATCGAAACTGTTCAACCGCAAGCTTTTGCTACACCGCCCCAAAATATTTACTTCACAGGTACTTTTCACGCTCCAATTGTGGGCGTGATTCCAGGTGGCAACAAACTCGCAGTCGGCGACACAACCAAAATAAATTTTCAAACCTCAGAGGGCAAGGCTCTTCAAAGCATAGCGGCAGAAAATAACACCGAAATAGACCTTGAACCCCGCTGGAAAATTATCAAAGGCGAAGAACTCGTCAACGTAGACGAACAGGGCAACATCACAGCCTTAGCGCCCGGTGAAATCACTGTTGAAGGCATAATCCCCGGATTGGCCGCCAACAAAGGATTCCTGTTTATTGAAGCTCTAGGCCGCGTTGGCGCGATCGACCCAGATGGTAAGATCCACTGGGATATTTTGGTGATGATCCTCGGCTTCGGCATTAGTTTGTACATCAACCAAACCCTTTCGGGACAAGCACAAGGGCCAAACGACAACCCCCAACAGGCGACAGTCAACAAACTAACGCCAGTCATATTTTCGGGGATGTTTTTGTTCTTCCCGCTGCCCGCTGGCGTGTTGATGTATATGCTGATTGCTAACATCTTCCAAACAGTTCAAGCGTTTATTTTGTCCAGAGAACCGCTGCCTGAAAATCTCCAAAAAATCGTGGACGAAGCAGAGGCGAAAACTCAAAAAGAACAGGGATTAGATGCACTTCCCTTTGAACCAAAGCGTTCTAAGAAAAAGGCTTGATTTTAACAAAAATGAAAGACTCTCAAATGCAGCGCGGACAGGAATGGTTAGAAGAATTGCTAAAACTGTCCGCAATTCCTTCAACAGTGGTATGCGAACAACAAAAAGATTGCTATTGGATGACCATAGATCACAGCAATCTGACTCCCGAACAAGTTGCAATCTTAGTCGGGCCTGACGGTGATGCACTAGATGCGATTCAGTACCTCTGCAACGCGATTGCGAACATCGGTAACGAATCAGAAGAGTCCATTCCTTATACGGTGGAACTCAATGGCTATCGCATCCGCCGCCAAGAGGAATTGCGCTCGATGGCTGAGTATGCCGCAGATCAAGCGCGATCGACAGGAACTGAAATTGAACTAAAATCGTTGTCTTCAGCAGAACGCCGTCAAGTTCACGGTTTTTTGAGCGAATATGAAGATCTAGAAACTTACAGTCAAGGACATGAACCCGATCGGCGTTTGGTAGTGCGTCGGCGCTGACGGTAAAAAAGGAAAAAAGGAAAAAGGAAAAAGGAAACAGCCCAAAATTAGCTATTCCTTTTGACTTTTGACTTGTGCCTGGAGACGAAAAGCATAAAACGGCGAAAGATGATTATGGAGACAATTTATATTCCTCATCTACTCACAAAATTAGAGCGGAAAGAGGTTATTGATTTTGAAGAATTTATTCCCGATTTAGAAACTCTCACTCCGGTGCGGGGACGATTGCAAGTTGCTCACCAAGGTAATTATCTTGAAGTGAAAGCAAAAGCAGAAACAATTGTTACTCTAACTTGCCACAGATGCTTGAAACAATACAATCATCGTTTAAAACTGCTATCTTCTGAAATAATTTGGTTGGAAGAAAAAAAACTTCAGCCCGATGCAAGTTCAGGAGAATATGAAGTTGATTTAGAAGATTTGGTGGAAAACTTGCCACCTACAGGCTCTTTTTCTCCGAGTGATTGGGTGTACCAGCAAATGTGTTTGGAACTACCGCACAAACATCTATGCGATACTGAATGTCCGGGAATAGATATAAATGATGATGATGATGCTGCTGAGACAGAAAGCTCAGGAACATTATCGGACAGTCGCTGGGCTTCTTTGGCAGCACTTAAACGGCAATTGCCTTAGTTAGTTGTCATCAGTCATTAGTCATTAGTCATTAGTCATTAGTCATTAGTCATCAGTCATTAGTCATTAGTCATTAGTCATTAGTCATT